>RFIM01000087.1 GCA_003695215.1 Chloroflexota bacterium | reverse complement strand
GGCGATCCGTTCGCCAACACCTACGCCATGTATTGGCCGTACGATAAGATTGGCTTTGGCGAAGGCTATGGGCTGAATCGCGGCGGACACTCGCTGACATGGGCTTTCCGCAACTTGCGCGCCGACCTGACCGTCTGGTTTCGCGATACCTTCGGCTGGACGCTGCACGCCGATATCGAGCGGGCTCTGCGCGAACACCTGGGCTATGGTTTTGGCGTCGGGCTGGGCTGGCTGCTGATGGCGCTCGGGCTGCTCAGCGGGCGCAAGCACGCCGCGCTATGGTTGAGCTTCGGTTTCTTCGCCGCTTTGGTCATCAGCGGGCTGTTCTACTGGATCGGCTCGGTTGTGCATGGCGGCGCCGTCTACAGCGTGCGCTACTACTATGAAGGCATTTTTGGCGCCTGCCTGGTGGTCGCTTACGGCCTGGTGGCGCTTATAGGCAAGCTGCCGCGGCGCTGGATAGGCTACGCGGCGCTGCTGATCGCCTGTGCTGCCAGCCTGCTCGGCTACACGCCTGCGCGCCTGCGCGAGCCACTGCCGCCGAACTGGTCGAACGGCTTGTACGGCTATAACAACATCAGCCGCGCACAAATTGCCGCTGTGAACGCCATGCGCGCGGCGCTAGGCGCACCTGAACAGCCCACGCTGGTTGTCGTCCTCAAGCGCGAAGGCGAACGCGACAATTGGCGCGATTATGGCGCCTTGCTCGCCCTGACCGACCCTTACCTGAAAAGTGATATAATTGTAGCAAGACTCTTCGAGCCCGAAGAAGTGCCCGAATTTGTGAGACGCTTTCCTGAGCGTTTGGTGTTATATCAAGTAGGCGCAACCTTATACGCTTCGTTAGCACAAGCCCTGACGCCAAGCCCAGAGTGAACGCGCCGAGAGGCCACAGACCGTAAGAGAGCTTTTAGAAGGCAGAAATCCGACCATGAGCGCGCTACCTTTCAGGCAAGAGAAGCCTGAGCCTAATCGCATCCGAATCCTCAAGCTGTTCAACGTGCCCTTCGCGCTTGATCCCTATCAAGATCGCTTGATCTCGCAAGGCTATGAAGTCTTCAATGTGACAAGCTATCAGGATGCGCTCAATTACGCTCACAAGTATCAGCCCGCGCTCTTCATCGTCTATGATGATAGCGATAGCGGCGTTGACGCTCTGGAATGGCTGCGCTTGCAGCATACCGATCGGTATGGCTGGATGGCAACCACGCCTTTGATCATCCTGGCTGATGCCATGCGCATGGATATGCTCAAGCCTGAGGAACTGCCCGACCGCGTGATTGTGCTGCAGCGGCGCGCCGATACACTCAACCACTTGACGCGCATCGTCAATCAACTCCTGCGCGGCAGCTTGCAAAGCTAGCCGATCGCATGCTAAACTGATGGCATGTCCATCCTGAGTGCGGCAGGTCTGAGCAAAGCCTTCGGCGCTAAAGATATCTTCAGCGGCATCAGCCTCGAGATTCCACACGGCGCAAAAATCGCGCTAGTCGGGCCCAACGGCGCAGGCAAGACCACGCTCATCCGTATTTTGGTCGGTCAGGATGAGCCGAGCAGTGGCACTATCAACCGCATGCGCGGCTTGCGCATCGGCTACTTGCCACAACGCCCTGAGTTGCTCAGTGCGCAAACGCTGTGGGAAGAAATGCTGAGCGCTTTTGAAGCGCTGCAGCGCCGTGAAGCTGCCCTGCTCCAGATGGCGCAGCAGATCAGCGAACGCCCTGATGACGCCGAGCTGCTGGAACGTTATGGCGCGGCGCAACACGCCTTCGAGCGTGATGGCGGCTACACTTATGAGACGCGCATCAAGCAGGTGCTCCAAGGGCTTGGCTTTGAAGCCGACGCCTATCACAAGCCGCTCTCGCTGCTGAGCGGCGGGCAGCGAACGCGCGCCTTGCTCGCCAAATTGCTCCTACAGCAGCCCGAGCTATTGGTTCTGGACGAGCCGACTAACCATCTAGATGTTCAAGCTATTGAATGGCTCGAAGGCTACCTGAGCGCTTGGCGCGGCGCCTTGCTCTTGGTCAGCCATGACCGCTACTTCATGGATCGCGTGGTCAACACCATCTGGGAATTGGATTGCGGCAGGCTTGAGAGCTACAGCGGCAACTACAGCGCCTATCTAGCGCAACGCCAAGCGCGCTGGGACTATCATCTGAAGCTCTTTGAGAGCGAGCGCGAGCGCCTGCTAGCCGACCTGGACTTCATCAAGCGCAACATCGCCCGCGAAAGCACCAATGCGCGCGCTATCGGCAAGTTGCGCATCCTCAGCCGCGAGCTAGCCGCCATTGAGCAGCTTGGCTTGATCGCCTATAAAAACGCGCGCAGTTGGTCAGAGACAGGCGTGGGCGGCGTGCGGCTTTATACCGTGGCCGAAGCTGAAGCAGCCATCAAGGCGCTCAAGCCGTCCAGCGTGCGCCCGCGCCAAGTGCGCATGCGCTTGAATTTGCAAAGCGGCGCGCGCAGCGGCGATAAGGTGCTGATGACGCACAACTTGGTTGTTGGCTACGCGGCGCAAGCGCCGCTCTTGCGCGTGCCCGATCTGACGCTCTACCGTGGCGAAGTGGCTGCCATCATCGGGCCGAACGGAGTCGGCAAGTCGACCTTGCTCAAGACCTTGCTGGGCGCTTTACCGCCTTTGGCGGGCGAGCGCAAACTCGGCGCGCAAGTCAAGATTGGCTACTTCGCGCAAGCGCACGAGTCGCTGAGTGAAGAGCGGACGCTGCTGGATGAGATTCTCAGCGTGCGCGAGCAGCCGATCAGCCAAGCGCGCGATCATCTCGCCAATTTCCTATTCACAGGCGACGACGTCTTCCGCACGGTCAGCACGCTCAGCGGCGGCGAGCGCGGCCGCCTGGCTCTGGCGAAATTGGCGCTGAGTGGCGCTAACTTGCTGTTGCTGGACGAGCCGACTAATCATCTGGACATTCCCGCGCAAGAAGTGCTGCAGGATATCCTAGCGCAATTCGAAGGTACGATCTTGCTGGTCAGCCATGACCGTTATCTGATCAACGCGCTCGCCACGCAAATCTGGTCAGCGCGTCCAGGTCAGCTAGACGTCTTCGTCGGCACTTACAGCGCCTATTTGGCTGAGCGCGAGGCGACGAAAGCTGCTACAGCCGCTGCCAACGCCACAGCACGCCAAGCGCGCCGCTCAGAGGCGCCGCACCGTGCCAATAAGGCGGATGGCCTCTCAACGCGTGAGCGCGAGAAGCGCGTGGCGCAGATCGAAGCAGATATCCACCAACTGGAAACCGATCTGGCGCGCCTTGAAGCTGAGCTTGCCCTTGCGAGCGCCAATGGCGATGTCGAGCGCGTGCGAACGCTCGGCGAAGCCTACGCCCAAGCGCAGAGCGCGCTAGATGCGCATCTGCGCGAGTGGGAAACCTTGCTCGCCTGAAAATTCGATCACCACAGGAGCTCATATGAAGCGTTTGATGCAACTGGCTGCTTTGGCACTCTTGATCAGCGCCTGCAGCAACGTCCAGACTATACCGACCAACACGCCTATCGTGCCTACAGCGCCTTCGACCGCCAACTTCCGCCCTGTGGCCGTTGGGCAAGGCGCTTGCGTCGGCGTGAGCGATCCTGACTACACGCCGCCTGCTAGCCGCCCGAGCAGCTACGCGGCGCCTGAGGATCAAAAGCTGGATACGACCAAGACCTACTGCGCAATCCTGACCACTGAGAAAGGTCGGATCGTCATCCAGCTCTATCCTGAGATCGCACCGCAGCACGTCAATTCGTTCATCTTCCTGGCGCGGCAAGGCTTCTATGACGGCACGACCTTCCATCGGGTCATCTCAGGCTTTGTGGCGCAAGGCGGCGATCCGACAGGGCGCGGCGATGGCGGGCCTGGCTATCGCTTGCCGCTCGAGGTCAGCCCGCTGGCCAGCTATGATCGCGTTGGCGTGGTCGGCATGGCGCGCACGAACGATCCCAACTCAGCGGGCAGCCAGTTCTTCATCACCTACGCACCTGTGCCCAACTTGAACCCGAGCGCGCAAGGCCCTGGCTACACTATCTTCGGGCAAGTGGTGGAAGGCATGGACGTGGTCGAGCGCCTGACGCCACGCGATCCGCAGACGGCGACACGAGCAGGCGATCGCCTGATCTCAGTGCGCATTGTTGAGCGCTGAACCTTTTGCGCTATGACGCTGATTTTCGGCATCGAGACTTCTTGCGATGAGACAGCTGCAGCCGTGGTTGAGGCCACGGCTGATGGCAGGCTGCGGCTGCGCTCGAACGTCGTGGCTTCGCAAGTGGAGATGCACCGCAAGTATGGCGGCGTCTTCCCTGAGGTGGCGGCGCGCAGGCACATCGAGACCATTCACGCTGTGGCGCGCGAGGCACTTGAGGCGGCCGAAGTGCGCCCTGAGGCGCTCAGCGCCATTGCCGTGACGCACGGGCCCGGTTTGGCAGGCTCGCTCTTAGTCGGCGTGAACTTCGCCAAAGGACTAGCGCTAGCTTGGGAGAAGCCGCTGATCGGCGTCAACCATCTCGAAGGGCATATCTATAGCCTATGGCTCAGCCAACACGCCGATTCGCTGCGCTTCCCTGCGCTCTGCTTGTTGATCAGCGGCGGGCACACTGAGCTGCTGCTAGTCCGCGGACATGGCGCTTACGTGTTGCTGGGCAGCACGCTGGACGACGCCGTGGGTGAGGCATTCGATAAAGTGGCGCGCCTTCTCGGCTTAGGCTATCCGGGCGGGCCTGCCATTGAGCGTGCAGCGCGCGAAGGCGATCCACGCGCCTACGCCTTCGCACGCGCCGATCTCGGCGCCGAACGACCATATGCCTTCAGTTTCAGTGGCATCAAGACGGCTGTGATGCGCGCTGTGCAGCCACAGCCTACGCATGGCAGGCGCGTCCGTGGCGAAGAAGCGCTCAAAGCCGACAACCTGCGCCCTGACGTCAACATCGCCGATGTGGCTGCTAGCTTCCAAGCGGCTGCCATTGAGATGTTGATCGAGCCGACCTTGCGCGCCGCGCAGGCGCATCCTGTGAGCGCGATCTGGCTAGCAGGCGGCGTCAGCGCCAACGCTTATCTGCGCGCTCAGCTGGCCGCACGCACTGATCTGCCCGTCTACGCGCCGCCCTTGGCGCTATGCACTGATAATGCCGCCATGATCGCCGCTGCAGGCTACTTCCGCTATAGCGCAGGTCAGCGCGACTCGCTCTCGCTAGATGCACTGCCGATGTTGGCGCTCGCCTGAGCGCGCAGCGGCAAGCGCAGCCTGAAAAGCGCGCCGCTACCGACCTGGCTCTGTGCGCTGACCGTGCCGCCATGCGCCTCGATCACTTGCTTGACAATCGCCAGCCCTAGCCCGCTACCGCCGCTCTGGCTGGCGCGCGCCTTATCCACGCGATAGAAGCGCTTGAAGATATGTGGCAAGTCCTCAGCAGGGATGCCCACGCCGTTGTCTTCAATCTCGATCAGGATGCCCTGGTCGTCCTGCGCTGTGCGCAAACAGACCGTGCCACCGCTCGGCGTGTATTGCATCGCGTTATCCAACAAATTGTGAATGGCGCGGCTGAACAGATCGGCATTCACAGCGATCTGTGGCAAGGCCTGCGCAGGCTTGAACACTAACTGGAGCGCTTTGTCGGCCATCAACGGCACGTAGCTCTCGACGATCTGCGCGAGCAGCGCGTTTAGGTCGCAAGGTGTGCGCTCTAAGGCGCTCAAATTCTCAGCGCGCGCCATATCCAAGAGCTGATCCAACAATTTGACGGCGCGCCGCGTGCCGCTCTTCAGGATTTCACTCTGGTGCACGATCTGATTGAGCAGCTCATGGCAGGCGTTGAGCGTGGCTTGCGCCTGTAGTGGCAAGCGGCCAGCACTGTAGCGTTCTATTGCCTTCAGCTGCTCGCCTAGCTTTTGGATGTAGTGGTTGATCAAGTAAAGGGCGTTGTTTTGCACAGTGAAGGGCGTGCGAAAATCGTGCGAGACGTCGCGCAGGAAATCGCGCAGCAGGCGCACTTTCTCGCGCTCCATAGCCAGATCGAGCGCCTGCTGTTGCGCCTGACGCTGCACAGTCAAGTCTTGGAAGAAGCCATATAGCCGCCTGATCACCCCGTCCGCGTCCCGCTGCGCCATGCCGACCACGCGCACCCACAGCCGTTGCCCTTTCGCATTGACAAACGGCACTTCCATATCCCAGCCGATGCCTTCTTGCTGTGCCCTTTGGATGACAGCCGCAATGCGTGGACGGGCCTCAGGCGGATAGAAGTTGATGGCGCTCTCCAGGTCAGGTTGCTGACCGACAGGCACGCCGTGCAGATGGTAGACTTGCTCTGACCAGTAGGGCTGCTGCTTCTCCAGATCGAGCTCCCATGTGCCAATGGCAGCGAGGCGTTCAGAGGTCTGCTGTAGCGCCTGTAGGCGCTGCAAAGCAGCTTTAGTTTGCAATAAGGCGATCCGCTGAGCCAAGAAGTGGCTGTAGAGCGAAAGTAGGGCTTGCTCCTGAGGGCGCGGCGGACACTGGCTGAGCGGATTATCGGCCAGCAGGTAGCCGAGCGTGTCTATGCCATTGTGGAGCGCAGCGGCGATGCGCCAACCTGTGCCGAGGGGCTCGTCTCGGTCGTGGAGCGGCGTTTGCGCCCACACCTGGACGCGCTCAGGCGCGCTATCGACGGCTTCATGCCAGGTGGCTTGGGCTAGCGGCTGTGCGAAGGCGCGCTCGTCGCAGAGGGCGCCTTCCCGATCGATGCTGTAGGTGCCGATCAGTTGTGCTTTTTGTGGATTGAGCAAGTATAGCCTCAACCGCTCAAAGCCGAGCTGCGCTGCGCCTTGCGCCACAGCCTCGCGGCACAAGGCGTCTAAATCCCAGAGCGCGCCCAAGGCTTGGCTCAAGCGCAAGAGCTTTCGGAAGTCTTCCAGCGGCACACATGCAGTTTCTGAACCAGTCTGAGTCTCGAAGAGGCGAACTAGCTCAGCGAAAGCGGCTTGGTCGCGGCTGTGGGCGCGCAGTTGTGCAAGCAGGTCAGGCTCTGTTGGCATAGGCATAGGCGCTTCTCGAATGCTGCGATGTGGCAATTTTGTAATTCATCATACATGCAAACGAAGACAGCGGTCAATAAACGCAATTCTTACCTCCTGATAGGCACTGGAGCAGGGCAAGCACGCTCTGGCTTGCTTTCTCAGCCGAATCGCTGTACGCTACTGCTGCTGATGATTGTTATGCAATTGGGAGAATGCGCAATGGCTGATGCGGGCAGGGCAGACTCGATGAACTTCGAATTCGATTTCGGCGGCGAGAGCCGCGAGGCGCTCATGGCAGAGGTGCGCGAGAACGTGATCGGCTTGGCGCGCGAGCTGAGCCAACAGCGCACAATGCGCAGCATCGGCGAGCCCAGGCGCAGCATGGACTTGGTCGATCCTGCGCAGCGCCTGCTGGAAGAGCTGAATCAACAGCGCGCCTTCTTCAGCCGTCAGCTGGACTTCCTTAAGTTAGAAGAGGCGCATTTTGCTGAGCAGAATCTGCCGGTGCCTGACTTGTTCAAGCGCCTGAGCGAGCGCTTCAACTTCTACTGGTTGCATTTGCCCGTCGGCTACTATGCGCGCCCGAATATGCCTTTTGTGCGCGTTGAGTGCGCTGTCGAGTTCAATCCAAATGCCACAGATGCTCAGCGGCCTGTGAGCGCCCTGATCCTGCCCAATAAGAAGTTCTTGAGCCTGCTGCAAGCCCAGGCTGAGGCCACGGTGCGCTTGGGCAGCAACTTTGAGTTTGAAGCGCAGACGGGCGAGATGCGCTTGCCGAGCGTCGGTGGCAGCGCAGCGCTCAGCACAGGTGCTGGCATCAGCAGCAGTCTCAGCGTTGGGCCGTTCAGCTATCGGCTGGTGCGCGCTCAGATCGAGCATAGCGGCGAGAAGACACACAAGGTCTTTTGGCGCATCAGCGGCGCGGACTTTTTCCGCGAGCGCGTGCCACAATTCGCTGTGGTGCTGCAGGTGCCGCGTTCGGTCAACCAGTTGCAAGTGGCGGCAGCGTTGCAAGCTTACGCGGAATTCAACTTCGCTGCGGCAGGCCTGGGCGAGATCATCGGCTACCTAGGGCAACGGCTCGCCAATTTTCTGAGAGCAGGCGCGCCAGTGCGCGATACCCAGCTCTACGATCTCTCAGCGCAGCTTTGACTGCAGCCGTGCATGAGCGCTGAGCTGATCATCACTGTTGAAAACGACGCACGCAGTATCCAAGCACGGCGACGCGCTGATGACAAGACAGCGCGCGGCACAGTGCGCGGCTTCGAGCGCCATAGCCTGAATCGGCGCACGATCCGCTTGTTCGAGCGTTGGATGCGCGCTAATCAGTTCAACGATCCGCAGGACGTCGCCATTTTCGGGCAGCATCTGTATCAGCTGCTCTTCGATGACGAGATCGAGCGGCTGTTCGAGGAGTCGCTGAGCATGGCTAAAGCGAATGGCGAGCGCTTGCGCCTGCAGCTGAGCTTCGAGCCAGGCGCAGCCGAGCTCGCTAGCTTGCCATGGGAATTTCTGCATTATCCACGCGGCGATTACTTCATGTGCAGCCATGTCGATCTCGTCCTCTCGCGCTACATGCCGCGCCACGAGCGCCAGAGCCTGCGCGTGCAAGGCACGCTACGTTTGCTGGTCGCTGTCTCTAAGCCTAGCGATCTCGATCCTGTGCTGGAGCCGCGCGTGATCGAGTCCATTCAGCGGCTTGCGGAAGCCTACCCTGTGCAAGTGGAAGTGCTGGGCGAGGCCACGGCCAGCGCTTTCACAGAGCGGATGCAGGCCTTCAAGCCGCATGTGCTGCACTTCATCGGTCACGGGCATTTCAACGCTGACTCAGGCATTGGTCAGATTGCGCTGCTCAGGCCTGACGGCATGGCTGACTGGTGCAGCGATAGCGATTTCACCGAGTGGCTGAGTCTCTCAGGCGCATTGCCGCGCTTGGTCTTTTTGCATTTATGCGAAGGCGGGCGCGCCGATCTGCGCGAGAGCTTCGGCGGCTTGGCGCCGCGCTTGGTGCAAAAAGGCGTGCAGGCAGTGGTAGCAATGCAGTATCCGATCACCAATATGGCAGCCATCGACTTCAGCCGCGTCTTTTATGAAGCCTTAGTGCGCGGCGAGCCGCTGGATCAGGCTGTGCAGCTGGGCAGGCAGGCGCTCATGAGCATGCGGCAGCACCGCGTGCGCACCTTCGGCACGCCAATGCTCTATCTGCACAGCACAGACGGCTTGTTACAGCCTGCTGAGCGCGGCGCTGTGCGTCCGACGGATCAGGCGCAGGCGCTTGTGCTGATGCCTGAGGAGCTGTTGATCGGCGCACGCCTGTACCTGGATCGCATCGCCGATCCAGAACGGCGACAAGCCGTGCGCGAGTACGTTCTGCGCCTGATCGAAAATCTAGAAAGGCTCAGCTCAGAGCAATGGCTGATATACTTGCGGCGCGAATTCCGCGTCCAATTCAACCGAGATGGCGCGCCTGAATACTTGGACGTGCTTGAGGCGATGATCAACGTGGTCAAGGAGCGCGGCGTGTGAACCTCTACCTGAGCTTTGCGCCTGAAGATGCGCTTTATGGGCAGTTGGTGCGTGCTGCGCTGAGTGGCTACACCTTGCACAGTGGCGCGCTCGATCAGATTGGGCAGTGCGATCAGTTTTTGGCGCTGCTCACGCCGCGCTACGCTGAGAGCCTAGCCTGTAGTGCCGAGCGGCGCGTTGCGCAAGCACACGCCGTGCCGATCCTGGTTTTGATCGTCGAGGAATGCGCCGTGCCCTTGGAACTGGCAGGCATGCCACAACGTCGGCTAGCAGCCTTGTGGCAGGGCTTCTTGAGGCAGTTCCGCGTTGCGCTGCAGCTGCCCGATCCTGCCGTAGCAGAGCTGGTCACACAAGCGCGAGCGCTGCTGGAGCAGGCGCCTGAGCGCGCGCGTGAATATCTAGAACGCGCTGAGCAGTTAGCGGCTGACGATCCGTTGGTGCAGGCGGCGCTGGGCGATTATTTTCGGGTGACGGGCGATCTTGAGCGCGCGCGTGCACAGTATCAGCGCGCTACGGCGCAGGCCTCGCCTGACGGTCATATCGGCTTGGGCTTATTGGCAGAGTCCGAAGGCGCGTGGTTGCGCGCCGACGATCATTACGCCGATGCGCTGAGCCTTTTGGGCAAAGATGGCGCTGTGCTCTCCGCTTTGCGCCAATTCAGGCGTCCGCAGAGCGGTAATTTGTATCTGCAGACGGTGCGCGCCTTGCGCCATAGCGATCCTGAGGCGGCTTTGCGCGCCGCCGACTTGGCGCTTGCGCTGGGCGTGCGCGATGATACGGCTCATCCTGAGCGCGTGGCTCAGCGCTTGCGCGCCGAGCTGCTCGAGCGGCTCGGTCGGGCTGCGGAAGCGGCTGAGGCGTATTTAGAAGCGGGCAAGCGCTTTCTGTGGCTCAACCAATACGCAGTGGCCGCCGATCTGCTGCGCGCGGCCTGTCGGCTGCAGCCCGAGAATGCGCCTGCGCACTGGTTTTTGGCCAACACACTGCTCGGCTTGGCAGCAAGGCCAACTTTCCCATTTGTGGATGAGACGCTCTTGCGCGAGAGCGAACAGGCGCTTGAGATAGGCTTGGCACTGAGCCTGCCCGATGCTGAACACGCCTGGGCATACGACGTCCGTGCGCTGCAATGCGAGAGCCGCGCGCGCCTGCCCGATCAGGATGCGGAAAGCCTGCGCTGGCAGGCACTCGCTTTTTTAGAGCGCGGCCTGGTGCTACGCGATGACGATCCATACCGTTGGCAGGCGCTCAATCGCCTGTACCGCGCGCTCAATCTAGAGCGCCTGGCTATAGAAGCGGCGCGGCGCGCGGCACAGCTTGGCGATGACGCGGCGCTGGAAGAGTCGGTCATCACGCTGACCAATGTCGGGCAGTTTGATGAGGTGCTGCCGCTGCTTGAGCGCTTTCGCGCGCGGCGCCCGAGCCTGTGGGCAGCGGCCGTGCAAGCCTACATTCACGTCCGTCAGGGAAAGCCTGAGCCTGCGCTTGCCTTGATCGGGCCTGTGATCGAGGCCGCTGAGCGCTTGGAGGCCTGGTATTTGGCTGTGCGCGC
>RFIM01000086.1 GCA_003695215.1 Chloroflexota bacterium | reverse complement strand
GGGTGTGGTCTGTGTCCTGGTCGCCCGATGGTCGCTACCTGGCCTCGGGCTCAGCTGACGGCACAATCCGCCTCTGGGGCGCGCGCTAGGCTGCTTTGCTCAGTTTCCGCAAGCGAATGCCACCGCTCAGCCATGCAACAGGCCTCTCCCTGCGTGCAGGGAGAGGCGACGCTGATTCCGCTCTCCGCCTCTGCAGCGAAAGGGCTAAAAAGCGCACGCGCCATACATCAATGAATTCGCGTAACGAAAGATAGCGCATAGGCTCGATCTGGTGATTGCAGCGGTTCTCTGAAGCCACAGGCTACACTTTCGTCATGAGATCGGGTAGAATGGCGTGGCTATGGTGAGCATCGCTTCCTTGAGCATTCGCGCCGCCGCGCCCGACGATTTGCCTGCTTGCTTGGCGCTCGATCTCTCATATGAGACCGATTACGTCTGGCAGATCGACGTGCGCGGCGATGAGAGCGGCGCCATTGCCATCAGCTTGCGCACAGCGCGCCTGCCGCGCGCGATGCGCGTCAGCTATCCGCGCTCAAGAGCGCTTTTGAACGCCGCCTTGACCTGGGATAGCGCTTTCGGCGCTTTTTTGGTGGCGGAAAAAGGCGGCGCTTTGTGCGGCTACTTGCTGCTGCGCTTTGAGCCCGAGCGCAGCGCGGCTTGGATCGCTGAATTAGGCGTGGATGCAGCCTCGCGCCGTCGGAAGATCGGCACGGCGCTGCTGAATGCTGCCTACGCACAGGCGCAAGCGCGCGGCCTGCGGCATCTCTCCATTGAGACTCAGACGAAAAACTATCCTGCAATCTGTTTTTGCCAGAGAAATGGCTTGAGCTTCTGTGGCTACAACGATCTGTACTTCGCTAATGGCGATGTTGCCTTGTTCTTCGGGCAGACAGTGCGCTTGTGATGCTTTATGAGTGACGAGCTGTTCATTTTGCTCTCGCGGCAAATTAATGAAGTGCTGACAGCAGCGACAGTGATCGTGGCTGTCTCGATGTTGCTGTACAATCTCTCGCACGGGCCGCGCGATCGGGTCACTCGCGCCTCGAGCGTGCTGCTGGGCTGTGTCAGCGCCATTTACGTTGGCGATGTGCTGGTGGCGATCAGCCGCGCGCCACAGACGGTTGAGAGCTTGCTGCGCTTGCAGTGGCTTGGCATCGCCTTCGCGCCGGCGGCGCTTTTCCATCTCTCCGATGCGCTCTTGGCGACCACAGGCTTGCAATCTCGCGGCAGAAGGCGGCGCGCTGTGCGCGTGTTGTACGCCTTTGCAACCTTGTTCTTCATCCTCGCCATAAGCACAGACCTGATTGTGCGCGATCTGCTGATGCGGCCGCTGGAGATCATGCAGGCAGGCGCGCTGTTCCCGCTGTTCGTGATCTACTTCGGGATCGCCTCGCTGTTCGCCTTCAACAATGTGCTGCGCGCGCGCCGCCGCTGCCTGACGCGCGCCACCTATCGCCGCATGACCTACCTGCTCTTCGCCCTGGTCACGCCAATGGCGGGCACGTTCCCATTCTCGTTGCTGCTGCCAAGCCTGAAGGAAGCTGACGCTGCCTTGCTCTGGCTGCTGATCAACATCGGCAATCTGGGCATCGTGCTGATGCTGGCCTTCATGGCATACCCTCTGGCTTTCTTCGGCCCGAAGAAACCTGATCGGATGATCAAGGCTGAATTGCTGAGCTTCTTGCTGCGCGGGCCGATCACGGGCATCGCTGTGCTGGTGGTGATTTTGTACGTGCCGCGCCTTTCTTTCTTCGGCATTCCTAGCGAAGCGCTCATGCCCTTTGTGGCCGTGGCCACGGTCATGGGCTTGCAATGGCTCTTCACTATTATCATTCCAATCATCGAGCAGAAGCTGATCTACACTGAGGATCAAGAGCAGGCGCGCCAGCTGCAAGCGCTCAGCCAGCACTTGCTGACACGAGACGACGCCAAACAGCTGCTCGAGGCAACGCTAGCGGCAATTTGCGACTACCTGCGCGTGCCCAGCGCCTTTGTCATCTCGCTGAACGGCGAGAAAGTCACACTTGAGCAGCAGGTCGGCCCGCTGCAACCGACGCTTGAAGCGCTGGAGAGGGCACACCTCAGCGCGCTGCTGCAAATAAACAGCAGCCTTGAGAATGGCGCCCAAGCGCACGCCGACTCCTTGCGGCTTGTGGCCTGGCAATCCTTCTGGCTGATCGCCTTGCGCAGCAACCGTGGCGGCCGCTTGATCGGCGCGTTAGGCATCTGGGCGCGCAACACAACGCCCGACCTACAAGCTGAAGAAGAGGCGGTCTTCCGCGTGCTGTATCAGCGGGCAGCGCGCGTGCTGGACGATATGCGCTTGCAAGCGGAACTCTTCGCAAACCTTGAGGATATCATCGAGACGAGCGCGGCAGTCGGCTTGGAAAGCGAGAGTGTGCGCTATGGCAATGCGGCTGAAGCGGCGCGCCTGACTGATCCAGCAGCCCTGGATTCGGCAACCGAGTTCAGCGAGGTGATCTGGGGCGCGCTGCGCGATTACTGGGGCGGCGCACGCCTGACTGATAGCCGCTTGCTGCGCCTGCAGCAAGTGCAAGCACAGCTCGCCGAGCAGAGCGGTGATGCTGCCAAAGCTGTGCGCGCCGTCCTGAACAGCGCCATTGAGGCGCTCAAGCCGCAGGGCGCTTATAGCCTGACCTCTGCTGAGTGGATGCTTTATAACATCCTGGACCTACGCTTCATCAAAGGGCAGAAAGTGCGCGATGTGGCGCGCAAGTTAGCCATGAGCGATGCTGACTTCTACCGCAAGCAGCGCATCGCTGTCGAGCGCGTGACTCAGGTCATCCTAGGGCGTGAAAAGCAGCTGAACGCCGAGCGCATCTCTTAGCTTTCGGCAATTGCACGCCGCTTTGCGATAATTCGTCAGAGATCGCATTGAGATGGAGAGCGCCATGCTGATTGATTTCTCACCTGTGCGCCAGCAAGGCATGAAGCTGCTCGAGTTCGCGCAGCGCTTCACTTTCGCCGATCTGCGCCTTGCTGTAAATGCCTATATGAACGTCACGCTCGACCTGCTGGCCGATTGCGATGACGCCATGGTCGTCTTTGAGCCGCACGATCCTGAAGCCTACGATCCGTTCGCGCCTGAGGCTGAGCAGCACATCGGCTGGAATTTGGCGCACCTTGTGCTGCATGTGACGGCAAGCCTTGAAGAAGGCGCCGCTTTCTGCTCGATTCTCGGGCGCGGCATTCCTATTGGCGGCAGGCTGCGCTATGAGCCTGATTGGCGGACGTTCAGCACGCGTGCTCAGGTCATTCAGCGCCTTGAAGAGAGCAGGCGCATCTGCCTTGCTTACCTGGACACTTTGCCCGAACCGCCTCATCTTGAGGTCTACCGCGAGCTGCCCGAGCAGTACCTGGCCTTTTTTGGGCAATTGAACGCGCCTGCCAACCTGTTGCTCGGCCTGATGCACTGGGACGATCATCTCGCGCAGATGCGCGAGGCCAAGGCGCAAGCCTATGCCGCGCTGAAAGCCTGAGCCATGCGCGCCGTCCTGTACGATTCTGTTGGCGGCCCTGAGGTGCTGTATCTGGGCACGGCGCCCGATCCGCAACCTGCATCGGATGAGTTGCTGATTCGGGTGCGCGCCGCCGCGCTCAACCGCGCTGATCTATTGCAGCGCCGCGGCGCTTACCCGCCGCCGCCCGGCGCTTCGCCGATCCTCGGCTTGGAAGTGGCAGGCGAGGTTGTGCATGCGCCTGAGAAGGCGCCCTTCGCTATCGGCGAGCGCGTCATGGCCGTGGTGACAGGCGGCGGCTATGCCGAATATGCCTGTGTATCCGTCGGCATGGCGATGCGCGTCCCAGAAGGCTTCACCTGGGAACAAGCTGCGGCGATCCCGGAAGCCTTCCTGACGGCGCATTTGAATTTGTTCAGGCTCGGCGCGCTGCAGCCAGGCGAGCGCGTGCTGATCCACGCGGGCGGCAGCGGCGTTGGCACGGCTGCCATCCAGTTGGCGCGTGAGGCGGGCGCGCACGTCTTCGCCACAGCGGGCACGCCCGCTAAGCTGGCCAAGTGCCGTGAGCTGGGCGCTCAGCTGGCCATCAACTACAAGCAGGAAGATTTCGCCGCGATAGTGCGCGGCGCCACTAACGGGCGCGGAGTCGATCTAATCCTAGACTTCATCGGCGCGCCCTACTGGGCCTCTAACCTTGAGGCGCTGACAAATGGCGGGCGGCTGATGCTGATCGGATTTCTAGGCGGCTCAAAGGCGCCTGCGCTGGATTTGGCGCCGATCTTGACCAAGAGCTTGCGCGTGGCAGGCACAACCTTGCGCCGCATGCCCTTGCCGCAGAAAATCGCCCTGACTCGCGCCTTTGAAGCCTTCGCCATGCCGCGCTTCAACAGCGGCGCGCTCCAGCCGATTGTGGATCGCGTCTTCTCGCTCTCAGAGGCGGCTGCGGCACATCAATACATGGAGAGCAATCAAAACATCGGGAAGATCATCTTGCGAGTGGATTGAGAGATGCCATGCAACAGAAAGTAGTCGTGATCGCAGGCGCCGGGCGCGGCATTGGGCGCGCTTTGGCGCTCAAGCTGGCAGCACAGGGCGCTAAGCTCGCCTTGAGCGCCCGCACTTACGTTGAGATCGCCGCGCTGGCTGAGGAAGTCAAGGCGCTTGGCGCACAAGCCATCGCCATCAGCGCGGATATGACAGTACAGAGCGACGTGACGAATCTGATCGCCGAGACACACGCGACCTACGGGCGCTTAGATGCAGTCTACTATGGCGCAGGCGTCGGCGCGCTCAGCGGCGCCTTGGAGCTGCAGGAGTCCGATCTTGATCGCATGTGGGAGACGAACTTCAAAGGGCTGTTCTACATCACGCGAGCTGCCATTCCACACATGCTGAAGGACGGCGGCGGGCATTTTGTAGTGCCAGTGGGCATTCTAGGGCGGCACGTGATGCGCAACTCAGGCGGTTACAGCGCTTCCAAGTTCGCCGTGGTCGGCTGGATCAAGGCGCTGGGCGAGGAGTTCAACAAGCGCGGGCTGCGCTTCACTCTGCTCTATTTTGGCGGCGTGAATACCAGCTTTTGGGATACAATTGAGATGCGCGTGGATCGCAGCAAAATGCTCACAGCGGAAGCAGCCGCTGATGTAGCGCTCTATGCGCTCAACGCGCCGAGTCCTGCTGTGATCAACGAGATCGTCATGCAGCCTGACTCGCACCAATTCATCTAAAAAAGTGTGGGCGCCTTGCTGATCAAGGCGCTCATGCTGATCCTGCTTCTCACGCGCCGCGGGCTTTTCCGCTATAATTCCATTTGTGCATCGTTGCAGTAGCGATAGTTGAACGTACGCTATGACGAACTTTATAGACTCGCTCGGCGTGATCCTCAGCAATGCCTACATCCTGTTCTGCTTGTTTCTAGGCTTGTGGGCAGGCTTGAACGCGCTACGTGGCGAAGGCCTTGGCGGCAACTTCTGGGGCGCTATGTGGACGGCAACGCTGCTGGGCATAGCAGGCCTGATCGTCTGGTTTCTGCGCACATTGGCCGGCGAGAACTTGCGCTGGGTCTACTTCCTATACTCGCTCTTCTTCGTATTGGTGCTGCCTGGCACCTTTTCGCTCTTGCGCGGGCGCGATGATCGCACAGCGGCGGCGATCTTCGCAGGCGTGGCCATCTTCGCCGCGCTTGCTGCCATCTCGGCCACTGATCCTTCGCGTGGCGTGATCGTGCTACCTGTCTTGACGCCAACTGCTCGACCATAGGAATGGACAATGAAACGCATTCTAGTTGTTGACGATGAGATCGATACGCTTAACCTGATCAAGATGATGCTAGAGCTGATCGGCTATACAGCCATTGTCACGCCTGATCCTGCTCACGCTTTGACGCTCGCCGAGACTGAGAAGCCTGATTGCGTCCTGCTAGATATCATGATGCCCAAGCTAGATGGCTTCACGGTCTGCAAGATGTTGCGCCTGCAGCCTGCCACGCGCAACTTGCCTATCGTCTTCGTCTCGGCTTATCAAGGCAGCAACCTTGAAGCACGCCGCATCGAAGCCGGCGCCGATCTGCTAGTGCCAAAGCCCGCCAGCATGGATGCCTTGGTCAAGACTATTGATCGGGCTATCGCCATACGCAGTCAGGCGCAATC
>RFIM01000085.1 GCA_003695215.1 Chloroflexota bacterium | reverse complement strand
TATCTGTACTTCGATTCAATGCTCATCAACAGCGTATGCTTACAGCATTATTTCTTCCCGACGCCCGAGTCTGAGCAGGAAAATCGCGTCATCTGCGTCAGCGATATCGCCTATCGGGCACCACAATTCAGCGCTCTGATGACTAATTGTATCGCTGACTTACACTTATGCGCGTCTATAGATGCACACCAATGTTTTCCGTTCTACACCTATGAGGCAGATGGCACGGGTCGGCGCGAGAACATCACCGATTGGGCCTTGGCGCAGTTCCGCGCGCACTACCAAGACGAGCGCATCAGCAAGTGGGATATCTTCTATTACATCTACGCCGTCTTGCATCATCCAAGCTATCGGGCGCGCTTCGCAGAGGCGCTCAAGCGCAGCTTGCCGCGCGTGCCTTTCGCCAAGGACTTCTGGGCCTATGCGCGCGCAGGCCGTCAGCTGGGCGATCTGCACGTGAACTACGAAAGCGCGCCTGAATACAAGCTGCGCGAAGCCTGGCAGCGCGGCCAGCCTGAAGATTACCGCGTCCACGACGCCATGAAGCTGGAGTCCAGCGCCGATGGCTATGCGCTGCGCATCAACGCTTCGCTGCGCTTGGAAGGCATTCCGAAAGAGGCGCTGGCCTACAAGCTGGGCAATCGCTCGGCCTTGGAGTGGCTGATCGATCAATATCAGGTCAAAGGCGAACTTGATGAGGCGCGCGATCCGAATCAGCGCGAGAATCCGAGGTATATTGTCAGCTTGGTCAAGCGCGTGGTCTATCTCAGCCTGGAGACACAGCAGATCATCGCATCGCTGCAGCCATTGTTCGCCGTTGAAGGCAGCGCAGTGGCGCATAGTTAACATGGAGCTTGCATGGAATTCCGCACTTTCGATCCAAACGCACTTGAGCAGCGCCAATTGACGCTGCTTTTCCAAAGCCTGGTGGTGCCGCGGCCTGTGGCGTGGGTTTCAACGCTCAGCGCGGCCGGGCTGCCCAACTTGGCGGCTTTCAGCTACTTCAACGCCGCCAGCACCAATCCGCCGCTGGTGATGTTCTCAGTGGGCGTGCACCGAGACGGGCGCACTAAAGATACGCTCAACAACTTGCGGGAAGTGCCTGAATTCGTGTTGCACATCGCCAACACGCCGCTGATCGCTCAAGTGGAGATCACGGGCACTGAATTTGCGCCTGAGGTCAATGAATTCGAAGAGGCGCGCCTGACGGCCGTGCCTGCAACGCTGGTGCGGCCTGCGCGCGTGGCCGAGGCGCCTGCAGCCATGGAATGCCGCGTCTTAGAGCTGCATCCGATGCCGATTGGCAAGAACACGCTGGTGATCGGGCAGGTGCTGTGCTTCCATGTGCGCGCCGACCTGCTGAGCGAGTCGTTGTGGATCGATACGCTCAAGCTCGATCCGATCTCGCGCTTGGCGCGCAAGGACTACGGCAAGCTGGGCGCCATGAGCGACGGTCAGAGCTTGGCAGAGGCCTTTCGGCGGGCTGTGGCGCCGAACTTTGACTGATGGCGGCCTTGAAGGAAGGGCGCTGGGATCAGCTGTGCCTGCAGGCGGAGTCGGCCGTGGCTGTGGCGGAGACGATCGGCGCGGTTTTGGCGCAAGGCGGCTACGCGCCTTACGATCCGTTTCCGGGCGGCGCGGGCACGCCAGCGACTTTCAAAAAATTCGTGCGGCTGTTCATCCTGCCTGAGGCGGAGGGCTGGCTGCGGGTGCTGGGCGCACAAGATGCGGCGCTGCTGCCTGAGATGCTGCGCAAGCTCAGCGCAGGGCGCACAGTGCTGCACGCCTGGTTCACAGCCGAGCGCGGCGCGCTAGAGGCCTACCGAGATGGCAGGGCTGAGGCGGCGCTCTTGGCGGCCTACCTGGGCGAGTCGGCCTCAGCGGCCGCGCCTGAGTCACAGCCGCGCGCTTCGAATTTGCCGAGCGAGGTCGCTAAGCTGGCAGAGGCGCAGGGCGTCGATCCGAAACAGGCGGAGCGGCTGATCGGGCGCTTTGCGGGCAGGCTTTTCGGCGCGGGCGCGGCGGGCGTGCAGGCAGAGGCGGCGCGTTTGTTCCAATCAGCGTGGCAGAGCGCAGGCGGGCAGCAATTGGCAGCGCAGATCGGGCGCTTGCGCCTGCCATTCGATCTGCGCACGCCAGATTTCGAGCCGCTGCGCGAGGCCTACCATGCGCAGCGGCTCTTGGCGCGCCGTCCAAGCGCGCGCCTGATGGAATCAGAGCGGGCAGCGCTGCAAGCGCTGCCAAACGTGGGCGCAGTGCAGCCGATTTACATGGGCAAAGCATGAGAGGTGCGATGTACAAGGGCATTGGGAGTCTGCTGCTGCTGTTGGCTTTGGCGGCGTGCCAAAGCGGGGGCGATTCGCCTGCCATGGCAGTAGAGAATTACCTGCGGACGCGCATCACGGGCGATGAGACGCGTTTGGTGGCTTTGGCGTGCCGCGCGCGTGAGGCGGAGGCGCGCACTGAGGCGGCGTCGTTCGCGCCGATGAACGCGACGATCAAGGCGCTCAGCTGCCGCGCTGATGGCAGCGACGGCCAGTATACGGTCGTAGCTTGCCAAGGCGAGATGGTCACGAATTACGCGGGCGAGACGCGCACGTGGGATTTGGGCGCGCGGCGCTTCCGCACGCTGCAGGAAGACGGGCGCTGGAAGGTGTGCGGCTTTGCACGCTGAGCGCCTGGCGCCGTGCTTGGCTTGGGGCTACAGCGGGCGCAACCAGAGGGGCGCTCTCGTGTTGTGATCCAAAAATGCTTGGAGAGGCACAGCCATGGAGACGGCACAAGTTATTGTGAGCGCAGTGCTTGCAGCGCTGATCGGCTACGCGCTGGGCGGCTTTCCTTCAGCTTACATGATCGGGAAGCTGAACGGCATAGACATTTTCCGAATTGGCAGCGGCAACATGGGCGCCACAAACGTGTTGCGCGCGCTAGGCTTCAAGTGGGCGCTTTTGGTCTGGTTGATGGACACAGGCAAGGGCATCTTGGCGGTTTTGGTGGCGCGGAGCTTGCTCTACGGCGATGTGACGCTCAACAGCGTGCTAGCGGGCATTGCGGCTGTGGTTGGGCACAGCTGGTCGCTGCCTGTGCGTTTGATCACGGGCAAGTTGCGCGGCGGCAAGGGCGCGGCGACGGCTGGCGGCACGTGGCTGATCATTTTTTTCCCTTGGGCGCACTTGATTCTTGTGCCGCTGAGCGTGATGTTCGCGGTGATCATCGCTACGCGGTACGTCTCGCTGGCGGTGCTGGCAACAGCGGCCACAGGCTTGCTGATCGCCTTGCACTTGGTGGCTCAGAATAGCGCCAATGCTTCGCCGCTGTATTTCATCTACGCGCTGGCAGTGGTCAGCGTGGTGTATTATCGGCATCGGGAGAATATCCAGCGGCTGCGCGAGGGTCGGGAGCGGCGCATAGGCGATCCTGCGTGAGAGGGGCGCTGCTGGTTGCGCTGCTCATGCTGAGCGGCTGCAGGGTCATTCCGTTCACAGCGACGCCGACGCGCCTGATCGTGCCTAGGGATCGCGTTACGCTGCCGACTTTGCCGCCAACATGGACGCCTGAGCCGACGCGCACAGCGCCCGCGACCTTCACAGCCTTTCCGACGCGCACGCCGCAGCCGACTCTGAGCGCGGAGGCGCTGTGCGAGCGTTTCAAGCTGACGGTAGCGCCAAAGGAGGGCAGCGCGCTGGCCTATGATGGCGATGCGAGCTTTGCTTGGCGCGGCGTGCCGCGCAGGGGCGCGGTGGGCATCAGCGTTGGGCTTGAGGGCAATAACGCGGGCTTCAGGCTGGCCATCCCTGCGGAGGGCGACGGCGCTTTTACGTTTTCGCTGCTGCGCCTGCCTGCAGAGGGCATTTACTATTGGCGCGTCTGGCTAATTGATCCACACTATGGCGCGATCTGCCCTTATGTGGGCGCTTTCACGCGGTTGCCAGCTGCTACAAGGGCAGCGCCTTAGCGGCGCGGGCGCGGCGGCGCAGCGCGGCGCGGGCGGCTGTTGCCCTGATAGCTGGGCACGATGATCGCCTCGACAAGGCAGCGCGATCGATTGCTGAGGCGGCTGCGCAGGCGCGCGTCCATCTCTTCTAAAGGCTGCAAGCTGGTGATCACAGTTGGCAAGGCGTAATCGAAGCGATAGAGGAGTATCTCATAGAGCTTATCGCGTGCCCAAGCGGACATATTGCGCTCTTCAATGGTCAGATCGTCGAGGATCAGCACGGGCGCGTTTTTGAGCTCGTGCAGGCGTCGATCATAGCTGATGGTGGCGCTTGGATAGAAAGTGGCGCGCAGATGGCTGATCAGGTCGGCAGCTGTGACGAACAGGGCTACAGGCGCTTGCGCATTCAAGACGTGCGCAATGGCCGCTGCCAGGTGAGTCTTGCCGCAGCCTGGCCGTCCTGTGAGCACGAGCCAGCCTTGCGGGCTTTCAGCGAAGGCGCGCGCCGTCTGGACGGTTTGCTGGAGGCGGCGCAGGCTTTCCTCAGGCAGGTTTTCGCCTTGGCGCAGGTCGAAGCTCTCGAAGGTCATATCGCGGTAGCGGCTTAGATCGCTCAGGTCGGCTTCGGCCCAGGTGAGGATAGGCGAGCGGCGATCGGGCAGGATCAGGCGCACGCTGCGGGTCAGCTCTTGGTCGAGCAGGCGGCTGCGGATGCGCGGCTCGATCTGGGCGGGATCGCGGTTGGTGGTCACGACGGTTGGCAAGCGGTAGCGGTGCCGATCGTTGAAGAGCTGGTAGAGTTTTTCGACAGCCCAGGCGGTCGGGCTTTCAGCGCCGAGATCGTCGACGACGATCAAGGGCGCTTTACGGATGCGTTCGAAGAGCTCATCGTAGGCATTCTCGCTGTTTGGGCCGAAGGCGCCGCGCAGGTGATCGAGCAGGTCGGGCGCTGTGATGAACAAGACAGGCTCGCCGCGTTCGATCACGGCGTTGGCGATAGCTGCGGCAAGGTGAGTTTTGCCTGTGCCATAGCCGCCTTCAAAGAGCAGCCAGCCATCAGGCGCAGTTGCATAGCTGAGGGCGATCTCAGCGGCGGCTTTGGTGGCGCGGCGCTGGGCTTCGTTCAGGCTTTGGCGGCGCGCTTCGGAGAGATCGCGGAAGAGGCGGCGCAGGTGCGCTTCGTGCGGCTCCAGCAGCGTGAAATCAATCTCAAAGGTGGCAAAAGTTTTATGCGCGTACGCTTCAAGGTTGCCGAGCGTGCGCAGGCGGGCGATCTCGCGGCTGCGGAAGCTGTCCTTCTGGCAGATGCACGGGAAGAGCTTGCCGAAGTTCGGGTGACCGACAGGCACATCTTCGCGCACGAGGCCTGTGCCTTTGCAGATCGGGCAGGTTTCAGTTTGCGTTTTGAGCGTGAGCGAATCAGTCATGGCGTAGCGCTCCACAGGCGTCCGATGCGCTGAGTATAGCGCAGCTCGGCTATTCAGGGATATATTGTCGATGGCGGCGCGCCGCGGCGATCTCGAGGCTATCTTCAGGCTGCACACGGCTGTGTCCGTTCTTAGGCGTATCGATGCGCTGCGTGCTGTAAATGCCGCGATGCCCTGAGGCCAGATAAGCTGTGAAGCACGCCAAGGCCATGTACAGCGCCGAGCCGCTGCCAAACAGCTCAATGCTCATCAGCGTACAAGCCAGTGGCGTGTTGCTAGCGCCTGCGAAGACTGCTGCAAAGCCGATGCCTGCCAACCAGGTTGGATCGATGCCAAACGCGGCGCCCAGCTCATGCCCGAGCGTTGCGCCCATCACGAAGAGCGGCGTGACTTCGCCGCCGATGAAGCCGCTGCCTAGAGTTATGGCTGTGAAGATCAGCTTGAGTATGAAGGCGAAGGTCGGCACCTCGCCTGTGCGTAGGCTTTGCTCGATCAGGTCTTCGCTCAAGCCGAGATAGGCTTGCGTGTTCAAGAGCAACGTCAAGGCGATGACGATAACGCCGCCAACTGCTAAGCGCAGTGGCAGAGACTTGATCAGCTTGCCGAAGACGTGCTTGATAGCGTGCAGCAGCTCTACGAACAGGATGCTCGTCAGGCCAAAGGCGATGCTAGCGATCAGCACCTTGATCAACAGCGGCAGGTCGAGCGGCATCTGAGCCAAAGGCGCGTGCAGCGGATGCGTCACGCCGAGAGCGCGCGCCGTCAAGTCTCCGATAGTTGCAGCCGCCAAGCACGGCACAATGCCATCGTAGCGGATGCGCCCGACGCGCTGAACTTCCAAGCCGAAGACGAAACCTGCTAGCGGCGTGCCGAATACCGAGCCAAAGCCGCCGCTGATGCCTGCCATCAGCAGCAAGCGCCGATTCTCGCCGCGCAGACCGAGCGCACGCCGCACGCCATCAGCCAGGCTAGCGCCCATTTGCACAGCCGTGCCTTCGCGCCCGACCGAGCCGCCGCACAAGTGCGTCAGGATCGTGCCCAGCAAAACCAACGGCGCCATGCGCAGCGGAATGCGCGCTCGGTTCAAGTTCACTTCTTCGATGACCAGATTTGTGCCACGCGCTGCTGTGCCGCCAAAGCGCTGATAGATAGCGCCGAGCAGCATGCCTGCCAACGGCAGCAAAAAGAGCAGATACGGCTGATCGAGGCGCGTTTGCGTCGCCCAGCGCAGGCTGACCAAGAATATGGTCGAAGCGATGCCCGCCAACACGCCGACGACGCCGCCCAAAATTGCCCAACGCACCATCAGCCACAGCGTGTCGAAAAATTCATCAGGCGCGAATGTGAATGACCGACTCAGCGTGTGTATCACTTGCCGACTGCGCACGCGGATAGCTTTAGCAGCCAGTTTGTAGTTCATCAGCGGACTTCCTTTACCTTTCCCTGAACACAAAAAAGCCTCTACCCGATCTCAGGTAGAAGCTATCAGCCGATGTGGCGTAACGCGAGCTTCATCGCGGCGTTCCAAGCACGCACTTATCATTCTAGCTGAATCTGGTGGCCGTGTCAACAGGCACGCTGTGAAAAAAGTGCCCTTTGCGCTAGACTGTTTCCAACTCTTCATCACAGCAAAGGCTGTTCCAGCTATGGACTTCATCTACGCCATTGTGCTGGGCATCATCGAAGGCCTCACCGAATTTCTGCCCATCTCTTCGACAGGTCACTTGCTAGTCGCCTCTGCCTTTTTAAATTTCCCAACAGCAGCGCTGCAAGTGCCCGATCCGAAAGCCTTTCGCGATACCTTCTCGATCTTCATTCAAAGCGGCGCCGTCTTGGCAGTGATCGCCTTCTATTGGCGCGATCTGGCAGTTCAGGCGCGGCGCATCACACAGGATCGAAGCGTGCAGCGCTTCTGGCTCGGCATTTTGATCGCTTTCGCGCCTGCAGCAGGCGTCGGCTTTGCGCTGCGCGATGTCATCAAAGCCGCGCTATTCACACCGCTTGTGGTCGGCATCGCCTTGGTCATCGGCGGCTTGATCTTCCTGCTGATCGAGCGCCATCCGCGCACGCCGCACATCACGAAGCTGGAAGCTATTAGCCTGCGCGAGGCGCTGCTGATCGGCGCGGCGCAGGTCACGGCGCTGGTGCCGGGCGTCTCGCGATCGGGCGCTTCCATTGTAGGCAGCTTGCTGATCGGCTTGGATCGCCCTACAGCTACGGCTTTCTCGTTTTATCTCGCGATTCCGACTCTCGGCTTGGCAACGCTCTTCGATCTGCTGCTGGCACTGCGCGATGGCACGGTCTTAAGCGTGCATTTGCCATTGTTCGGCACTGGCGCGCTTGTCTCGTTCGTTGTGGCGTGGCTAGCGATGGCGTGGCTGCTGCGATACGTCTCACGCCATAGTTTCCGCCTGTTCGGCTACTATCGCATTGCTGCAGGCGCGCTGATCATCGCTTTGGCACACTTCACCAGTATCTTAGCAAATTGACTATGTCAGAAATAAGCGCTGTACAAATTCGTCGGCTGAAGACCTTAGAAGAATACCAAGCGGTAGAGCGCATCGAGCGCGAGGCTTGGGCGATCACTGATCCGCGCGATTATGTGCCGTTGCATCTCTTAGTGACTGCTGAGAAAAACGGCGGCTTGGTTGCAGGCGCTTTCATGCCCGATGACACAATGGTCGGCTTCATCTTCGGTTTTCTAGGCATGACGGCTGACAAGCGCCTGAAGCATTGCTCACACATGGCGGCTGTCTTGCCGAGCGCGCAGAAACAACAGATTGGCTATCAGCTGAAGTTGTTCCAGCGCCAGGAAGTGCTGCAGCAAGGGCTGGCTCTGATCACCTGGACGTACGATCCGTTGCAGCGCGCCAACGCGCGCCTGAATATCGGCAAGCTGGGTGCCGTGGCGCGCATTTATCACCATAATTTGTATGGCAGCATGAGCAGCGGCTTGAATTCAGGCGTCTCTTCGGATCGCTTTGAGGTGGAATGGCAGCTGAACAATGAGAGCGTCATCGCGCGCCTTGAAGGGCGCTATCAGCCGCCGCGCCTTTGCGACTTGCTGAAACAGGCAGTGCCCTTCGCTCTGGAAGGCGTTCAAGGAACGCATGGCCTAGAGCCAAGACCTCTGCAGCATAGCGCGCCGCATCAGACTTACCTTGTCGAGATTCCGCCTGATATCAACGCGCTCAAGCAGCATGCCCTGCATGTGGCGCGCGCTTGGCGCGCTGAGACGGCGCGAGTTTTCACTGATCTCTTCGAGCGCGGCTATCTGGTGCATGATTTCATAAGCGAAGTGATCGACGGACGGCGACGCGAAGTCTATGTGCTATCGCGCAATCGCGCCGACTTGCTGGCCTGAGCGCCTTCGGCATGAAAAAGCGCCTGAAGCGCGCTATACTTCAGGCGCTATGCATTCACATCAGACTGAGGACGTTTTGGCACAGCGCACCAGATTAGCAGCTATCGTTGCTGTGCTGCTCGCGGCAGCAGCTTTGCGCATCCTCGCCCTGACGACTTTGCCGCAAGGCTTCCGCGATGAAGAGATCGCTCAGCTGGAAATCGCCGCCTTAGTGCGCAGCGGCGCTATCGCTTCGTTCTACAACGTCAACGATCCCAACGGCGGACGCGAAGGCTTGTTCGGCATCCTACAGGGCTGGCTAAGCCTCGTGCTTGGCAAAGGGCAGCTGCCTTTGCGCATCCTAGCGGTTTGGTGCAGCTTGCTGAGCATCGCGCTGCTTTACGCGCTTGGCAAACGCCTTTTCGGGCATTTCGCAGGCTTGGTCGCAGCTATTGGCATGGCGCTTACCTTGTATTCAATCTTGCTTGGACGTTCCATCACGCGCGAGGCCCTAGCGCTGCCGCTGATCGTGCTGAGCCTGATGACTATGGCGCGCGCTGTGCATTTAAGGCGCCACATTGCCCTGAAAGCGCCGCACTCTGCAACCTTTGCGCTGCTTGGCGTGCTGATAGCCCTGACTGCCTACACGCATTGGATTGGTTTATTGCTGCTGGCACTGTTCGTCATCTTCATCGCCTATTTGCGCTGGTCGCGCCAGCCGATCTCTCGGCGCCTGATCGGCTACAGCCTCTTCAGCTTATTGATCGCGCTCATCACAGCCATTCCCTACATCGGCGCCACTGTGCGCGCCTTCCCGATCAGCAGCCTGAATACGCTGTGGCTGAATCGCCCTGAGCATCTCGGCGAATGGCTGAGCGGCCTCTGGCAAGCCATTGGCGGCATTGGCATCTATGGCGACCTGCTGCCTCAGCACAACCTGCCAGGCTTGCCGCTGCTGAATCCTATCGGCTTTGTACTGCTGATCATCGGCGTAATCGTGGCGCTGCGGCACTTCAGAAACGCGCCCAACCACGCCTTACCGCTTTTGGCGCTGATCATCGGCTTGCTGGCGGATGCTTGGACGCGCGGCGCGCTCAATTTCAGCCATCAGCTCTTGGCCTTACCTGCTATCATGCTCTTGATGGGCATCGGTGCAGAGGCTGTGGCGCGCTTTTTCGGCTCGAGCCTGCCGCGCGCCATTGCCGATCAGGTGATCATCTTCGGCACGTTGGCGATCGCTGTGGCCAGCTGCTTCGCCTCAGGCGATTTGCTCTGGCGCGCTTGGGCGAATCGCGGCGACGTCCAGAACGTCTATCGCGCGCGGCTCGGTCATCTGGCCGCCTACTTAGATCGCACCCGCGATGATCTGGCCACCTCGATCTGTACTTTCGCGCTAGACATGCGCTCGGCCACGCAAAACGCCGAGCATCGCTTTGCGGCACGCCCTGATCCGTTCTTGCTGGAGCTGATGCTGCATCGCCATGACTTAGCACTGCGCTATAGCAACTGCCTTGACGCGTTGGTGCTGACAGGCGGCGGCGAGAGGCAACGCTACGCGTTCGCGCATCCGACGGCGCGCTTGCGCATCGCCGAGCCGCTGAGAGCATGGCTACAAAACGCAGTTGATGTGCCTGTGGCAGGCTTGCCGAGCGGCAGCGTGCTGCTAGTGAATGCCGAGCAGATCGTAGCTGACGATTTCGGGCAGGTCATCCAAAGCCAGGTGTGGTGGACACCTGAAGAGAGCCGCGTCAACGCTGAGCCTGCGCAACTGCCACTGCGCATGGGCGGCTACCTGACCTTTGAAGGCTACCGTTTGCTGCCTGAGCGCCCAAGCTACCGCAGCGGCGAGACCTTGCGCCTGATCACCTATTGGCGCGCTGATGGCGAGCAAGTGCCAAACTTGCGGCTCTTCGCGCACGTTTCGCGCAATCCTGATATTCCACCAGCTTTGCAAAATGACGTGCTGAACATCGAAGCAAGCCTGCTGCGCGATCGCGACGTCTTCATTCAGATCATCGACCTGCCCTTGCCGCTAGATTTCCCTGAAGGCGATTACTTTCTCTCTATCGGCGCTTATAGCGAGCGCGACGGGCAGCGCTTGCCGATTTATGACGGCGAGACACCGCGCGCCGATCGGCTCTTCTTGCGCAAAATCCGCGTGGAATAGGCATAACAGCCATGTTTGAGTTGCTCTTCCTCGGAACATCTGCCTCAGCGCCTTCTGTGCACCGTGGTCTCTCGGCGCAGTTGGTCATGGCGAAGGAATATCGCTTTCTGATCGACTGTGGCGAAGGCACGCAGCGCCAAATTCTGCGCAGCGGTATCGGCTTCAAACGCCTGAATCGCATCCTGATCACACACGGGCACTTGGATCACATCCTTGGCCTGGCAGGCTTGCTCTCGACCTTAGTGCGCTGGGAGAGCCTCGATGAGTTGACGATCTATGGCAGCCGCTGGGCGCTCGAGCGCGTGCAGGACTTGATCTACCGCGTCGTCTTCCGCAATGAGCGCTTGCCCTTGCCAATTCATCTGGTGGACTTGAGCGAAGGCGTCTTTTTTGAGACCGACGACTTCAGCGTCAGCGCCTTCCCTGTCACGCATCGTGGTGCAGGCTGCTTAGGCTATATCTTCCAGGAGAAGACGCGCCGTCCTTTCTTAGCTGAGAAAGCCGAGGCGCTCGGCGTGCCCTTCGGGCCTGAGCGGGCTAGGTTAGTGCGCGGCGAGCCGATCACGCTAGCTGATGGGCGCGTCATTCAGCCTGATGAGGTGCTTGGCGCCGATGTGCGCGGCGCGCGTTACGTCCACACGGGCGATATCGGGCGGACTGAAGATATCCTTGAGTACGTGCGCGATGCGCACGCGCTAGTGACCGAAGCGACCTACCTAAGCGCGGACGCCGACCTGGCACAGCAATTCGGGCATATGACGGCTGCAGGCGCGGCGCGGCTGGCTGCCGAAGCGCGCGTGCAGGCGCTGATCCTGACGCATCTCTCGCGGCGCAGCCGCGAGCGCGATGTGCTGGCTGAGGCGCAGGCGATCTTCCCGAACACTTACGTCGCCCGCGATTTCGACCGCTTCAGCATCCACAAAGAGCGCGGCGTGACCAAGCTCGCGCCTGCAGAGGCGAATGGCCACGCCGAGAACAGCGAAGCAGCGCTGGAAATAGACGACTCGCCGCTGGAGCTTTAAGCCTGCTCAGGCATCAGCTGCTGCGAGCGCGATTCGTTGATCAGGCAGGCTTTACGGATGAAGGCTTCGACGGGCATGCCGCCGAGGTCTTCGCCGCTGCGCAAGCGCACTGAGATGGCGCCGCTCGCCACATCGCGGTCGCCAGCGATCAACATGTAAGGAATCTTCTCGCCCTGCGCCTTGCGAATCTTGGCGTTCATGCGCTCTTTGCCATCATCCACATCGGCGCGCAGGCCCGCTTCAGTCAGCTTCGCCGCAACTTGGCGCAGGTAGGGCACGTGCCGATCGGCCACTGGGATCAAGCGCGCTTGGATCGGCGCTAGCCAGACTGGGAAAGCGCCGCCGAAATGCTCGATCAGGATCGCCACAAAGCGCTCCATACTGCCAAAAGGCGCCCGATGGATCATCACAGGGCGATGCACCTGATTATCTTCGCCCATGTATTCCAGCCCGAAACGCTCAGGCAGGTTGTAGTCCACTTGGACTGTGCCCAGCTGCCATTCACGCTTGAGGACGTCGCGAAAGATGAAGTCGAGCTTTGGCCCGTAGAAAGCGGCCTCGCCTTCGGCCACGAAATAGCGCAGGCCAAGCTTATCAGCGGCGTTGATGATCGCCTGAGTGGCTTTCTGCCATAGTTCAGGCGCGCCGACGTACTTATCGCTGTTGGGATCGCGTGTGCCGATGCGAGCGCGGAAATCGTGGAAGCCCATCAGGTCAAAAATGCGCTGGATCAGGCGCACCACGCCGATGAATTCATCCTCAAGTTGCTCAGGCGTGGCGAAGATATGGGCGTCATCCTGAGTGAAGCCACGCACTCGAGTCAAGCCTGTCAGCTCGCCGCTCTGCTCATAGCGATAGACTGTGCCGAACTCAGCGAAGCGCAGCGGCAAATCGCGGTAGCTGCGCGGCTCGCTGCGATAAATCTCGATATGATGCGGGCAGTTCATCGGCTTGAGCATGAACTCCTCATCATCGAGCGTCATTGGCGGGAACTGGCTATCGGCGTAGTACGGATAGTGGCCAGAGGTGCGGTACAGGTCGACCTTAGCGATGTGCGGCGAGACCACAGGCTGGTAGCCTGCGCGCAGCTGCTCGGCACGCAGGAAGCGCTCTAGAATATCGCGCAAGATGGCGCCTTTAGGCTTCCAGAGCGGCAGCCCTTTGCCAACCAGCGGGCTGAAGGTGAACAAGCCCAGGTGCTCGCCGAGCTTGCGGTGATCGCGCGCTTTGGCTTGCTCAAGCTGATGCAAATACTCCTCTAGCTCGGCTGCGCTCTGCCAGGCGGTGCCATAGATGCGCTGCAGCTGTGGGCGTCTCGAATCGCCGCGCCAATAGGCGCCGGCGATGCTCATCAGCTTGAAGGCATCAGGATTCAGCTCGCCTGTGTGCGCCACATGCGGGCCGCGGCACAAGTCCTCAAAGGTATCCTGCCGATAGGTGCTGATAACAGGCGGCTCAGCAATTTTGTTGCCATTCTCATCGTAGCCGCCGCGCTCTAAGCCGTCGATCAGCTCGAGCTTGTAGGGCTGATTGGCGAAGAGGCGGCGCGCTTCTTCAGCCGTGACTTCGCGGCGAATGAAAGGGAAGTTGCCGCTGATGATGCGGCGCATGCGCGCCTCGATCTCAGCCAGATCGGCTTCGGTCAGTTGGCGCGGCAATTCGAAATCATAGTAGAAACCATCTTCGATCGGCGGACCGATAGCGATCCGACCTTCAGGGAAGAGCTCTAGCACGGCTTGTGCCATGACGTGCGCTAAGGAATGGCGAATGCGGTAGAGCTGACTCTCTTCGTAACGTTCAGACATGAATGCCTCAAGTGGTGCAGGTATTCAACGCGGATCAGCAGCGCGAGCGTAGACGAAGGCAGCGCGCCGCAATCCTAGAGCCTCAGCTGCGCTTGCCTATGCACAGTGGTGAGTCGGGTCTCGCCTTTGCACGCGACCATCATTGGCTCAGCACAGCATCATCTTCGGGCAGCAAGTCAGGCGTGAAATAAGGCACAAAGACGCTCTCGAAGGTGCCAAGCGTGATCAGATTCTCGATCGTATCCTCGATAGTCTCGATCAAGAGATTTTCGACCAGCACGTGTGGCGTCTCTAGCGTGATAAAGCTGACAGGCAGGAGCTGCGCTTCGCCTTCAGCGACTTCACGGCTGACGTGCATTTGCCGCTGCAAAAACGGAATGGTCACAAAGTGCGCGAGCCAAGTTTGCCCGTCGTGCGTCTCGACGATCACGTCAGCGCTATCTTGATAAGGGTTGAAGCCTTCAGCGCTGGCTTGCTCAACCCAGATACGCTTCAGGAACATTGGTTTGCTCCACACACAAAAGCTTTGATCTGAGGCAGGAGGCGCGCCAGGCTACCTCAGCCGTATGCGAGCCATAGCCGCTGTTGTGCGCGCACAAGGCAAATGGCGCGCAGCTGCCTGCCTCGATCGTTGCCTACTCTAGGTTTAGTTTCTGCGTTCAGAGTATTACAAAAACCAAACTTCGTCAATAGTGCAAAATGCCACGAAGTGACCAGACTCAGCCCTTGCGATGCGCCGCTGAGCGTTTGGGACGAATTTAGCCGAGCCACTTGGCGAGGATCGCCGCTAGCGTGCCATCGGCGGCCATAGCTTCGAGCGCTGCGTCGATCCTGCTCGCCAAGGCTAGATCGCTGCTGCGCACTACGGCATGATAGCCTTGAGAATAGATTGGTTGCTCAGCAATGCGCAAATCGGCGGACTTGTGATCGCGCAGCCATAGGCGCGCCGTCAGATAGTCCACTAGCGCGGCGTCAGCTGTGCCTTCAGCCACTGCAGCTAGCGCCGCACTCGGCTCAGCGTGGACTTGGACTTGCAAATGGCGCAGACGGCGCAGCCAGCGCCGCGCCAGCTCATCGCCAAGGCTGCCATACTCAACGGCGAGCCGCTTGCCTTCCAGATCAGGCATGCGTTGATAGGCGCCTTTTGGCGAGACTAAAAAGTAGCCGCCATCTAGGTACGGCCGCGTGTAGAAGAATGTACCTGCGCGGAAGGCATCGAACGGTAAGGCTGAGATCAGCGCATCCACAATGCCTGTGTGCAGCGCGTCATATAGCCCATCCACGCCCATTGGCGCCACTTGCATCCGCAGCCCGAGTCGGCGCGCTACTTCCAGGGCGATGTCCACGTCCAAGCCGCTGATCGACTCGCCCTGCATGATGGCGAATGGATGGTAGCTGGTATCCATACCGACGATCAGGACGCCACGCGCTTGCACGCGCTGCCAGCTCAGGTCAGGGCGGAAGTGGTAGCGTCCGTAGCGCACGGCTTGCACGAATAGGAAGATGCAGCAGATCGAAGCCACGAGCCGCCGCAAGGTGTGGAAGAAGAGCGCGTTGCGCGTCGGATAGCCTCTCATGGCGCGGCTGGTGTGCCGCGCGCCCAACGCTGGACTTCTTCGTAGATCGGGCGCGGGCGGAACTCGACGGTCACGAAGGCGTAGCCGTCCATGTAGTTGCGGTAGAGCGTTGGCGCGCGGAAGAACCAGAAGCAGAGCTTCTGCACAGTTTGCCAGTGCGCTTCGGCGTATTGCAAGGCGGCGAGCGTGTAGGCGATGCGCTGGCTAGGGCGCACAGCGTTTGCCCAGCGCGGATGGTCGTTCCAGCTGCTTTCAGTGATGTACACGGGCTTGTCGGCGTCGCCGAATTGGCGCATGATATCCAGGAGCAGCTCGAAGCGGCGGAAATTCAGCTGATCGGGCGCGGGCGGCGCTTCAGGTGGCGCAGTGAAGCCGTAAGTATGCACGGCCAGCGCATCGAAGTAAGCGCCGCCGCCTGCAGCGTAGATGCGCCGCAAGTAGATCAGGTCGCTCATGCCGTTAGCGCCATCTTCAGGCTCGAGAGTCGGCGCTAGCGCTGCGCCCAGAATCTGCACCTCAGGGTTGGCCGCGTGCGCCGCTTCATAGACCTTTTTCAGCAAGGCGACGTACTCCTCAGGCGAGACACGCCGATAGCCCCACTCAAAGTACAGGTTCGGCTCATTCCAAGGGATGATGTGCGTCACTGCGTCGCGGTAGCGCGCTGCGAAGGCAGCTACGAAAGCCGCGTAATCGTCATAGCGCTCTGGCGGCAGGTAATTCAGCGAAGTCGGCTGTAGGCGTGCATCAGGGCGCGCCCAAGATGGCACCACGCCCAAGCGCGCAATGACTGTCAAGCCTTGTTGGCGCGCCATGCGGATGATTCGATCAGGATGATGCCAATCGTAGATGCCTTCGCGCGGCTGGATATAGGCCCAAGGGAAAAATTCGACGATAGCCGTGGCGCCCATTTCGCGCACCATGCGCAAAGTGCGCCAAATCTTCAAATCCTCCACTTCGTCCACAAGGCGCGTGTGCATGCACAGGATCGGATGCTCGGTCTGGACGACTTGCGGCGGCTCAGGCAGGATGCGCGCGCGCGACGGCGCCAAATTCAGCAGAATCAACGCCAAGAGCGCGCTGCGCAGCCCGATGCCGCGCCGCTGCCATAGCCAGCGCGCCATGCGCCCTGCCTGATAGGCGCGCGACTCAGCTGCGCGCATCGTCCTCCAGCAAGCCGTAGAGCATCAGGTCTACCATGCCATCTAACCAGAGCTGCTGAGGCATCAGGCGCATGGCAAAGCGCGCCACTTGAGGCAAAGCGCGCTCTGAGATGATATAGCCGATCCACATGGCGATCAGGGTGCGCCCGATCAGCGCGTCTGAGACAGGGCGCAGCTCGGCGTGCGCCTTCATCCTGTTCAGGATTTCAGCGGCCTTTGGAAAAATCGCCGCGCTCAGATTGCTCAGAAAGGTGCCATTGTTGCTCTGCGCGTCGATCACAGCCAGCTCGAAGAAATCGCTGTGCTGCTGCGCCACTGCCACAAGGCGGCGCATCAGATCGCGCAGAATTTCAGCCGCCGTCTCGCCTTCTACAGCCTCTAGCGCCGCTTCGAACTCTGCCTGCGGCGAGTAAGCGCGCAGCATCGCCGCCAGGAGCTTCTCCTTATCGCTGTACTGACGCTGAACAGTGGCGAGATCGAGCTTGGCGTGACGCGCCACCTGCTCGAGGGTCGTCTCAGCGTAGCCATGCTGCACAAAGACTTCTCGCGCAGCGGCAAGGATTGGATCGCGTGGATCAGGTGCGCGCTTGAACATAGGTTAACGCCTTGTGTTGCGATTGACGCCTAGATCGCTGATCTGGCGCAGCAGGGCGATAGCGGCAAGGCTCAGCCGAAAGAGATCGGCTGTGCTGATCGGCTTGGGTGGCTGCCCATTGTTGTTCTCCTCGGCGCTGCGCGTATAGAAATGCGCTGAGAGAAAGCCGAGCAGCGCGCCTAGCAAGCTGCCGATCACATAGGCTGAGGTCTTCCAGTTGCGGCGCGGCGCAGGTGTTGTTTCAGCAGGCAAGGTCGGTTTATCAGTCATGTTCAGCAGGCTCATCATCCGATTCTGAGAAACGTATGGCGCGCAAAGGCGCGCTGATCAGGTGCTCTAGGGCTGTGTAGCGCACATTCAAGGCAATGACAGGTTTGACAGCGCGCTCTGAGAGCTTTTGTGCAGCGAGGTTGAGTCGCCGCGCTGCGCGATGGACGTGACCGAGCGTGTGGCGCGTACCTTTGTAGGCGCGCCGTGCGCCATAGGCGAGGACGATCAGCAAAACATACGGCACAAGGCACACAATCGCCATCGGCGCCGTGATCAAGAGCGACATGAAGGCTGCAATAGTGCTGAAGCGCTCAGCGCTGAGCGCCAGCACCAGCAGACCTGGCACGCATACGCTCAGCGCGCCTGCCAGCACTAGCGGCAAAGCAACCTGCCAGCGCACAAAGCGCTGATGCACGCGTACGCCACGCGCAAGGCGCACAGCTTCAGGATCGGGCAGCTGACGGCGAAACAGACGTCTCACGGAGAAATTCCTCTCTGCACAGCCATTGTAGCACGAGGCGCGCGTCTCAGCCTACTTTTTCGGCAATGACGACGTGCGCAATGCTGCGCTGCGCAGGCACATCGGCAAAGCTGAGCTGAAAGCCTGCTG
>RFIM01000084.1 GCA_003695215.1 Chloroflexota bacterium | reverse complement strand
TCCACGAACCAACTGACAGTGAACGTGCCGCCGCCAAGCACCTCTTCAGGCACGTAGGCACCAGCAATAGGCGAACACAGCGTGCGGAAGGCCCGATCTGCCACGTAGCGCTCGGCGTGCGCGCCACTGACCATTGCTGTGCCGAGATTCAGGTAGGCCTTGCCCGATTCGGTGATGTTGGCGCCAAGCCCAGCCGCTTGCCCATCGCCGGCGCCTGCCACAATCGGCAAGCCTGGACGCAAGCCGCATTGGCGCGCCGCGCTCTCGCTCAGCTCGCCGATGATGCTGCCTGGCATGGCCAGCGGCACAAATTGCTCAGGATTCAGGTTCAAGCGCTTCATCAGGTCAATTGCCCAAGTGCCATTTGCCATATCGATCAAGCCCATCGGATCGGCGCATGGCAAGCTTGTGATCCACTGGCCTGTCAGGCGTTGGACGAGAAAAGCGTGAACGTCCAGGAATTTGTAGGCACGGCGCATCACCTCAGGCTCATGTTGTTGCAGCCAGATCAATTTCGGCAAGGATTGCTTGGTAGACGGTCCTTTGCCTGTCAGCTGATGCAAATAATCATTGCCGACTAGCCGATCGAGCTGCGCGACCTGCTCCACAGCGCGATCGTCCAGCCAGAGCATGGCATTGCGGATCGGCTGACCTGTCTCATCGACTGGCACGAACGTCTCGCGCTGATGAGTGATGCACAGTGCCGCAAAGCGCTCGGCGCCAACTTGTGAAGCCAGCTCGCGCAGCGTTTTGCACAGCGCTTCCCACCAATCTTCAGCGCGCTGCTCATACCAGTTCGGCTGTGGCGAGATCAACTCGAAGGTCGCGCGGCTCTCGGCCACAGGGCGCCCGTGCCGATCCCAAGCGATGGCTTTGCAAGCGCTGGTGCTGCTATCCACACCGATCACAAGGTCTTGTGTCTCGCTCACGTCTTAAAATCCTTCTGTGAAAAGTTTAAGTGCCTGCGATTGTACACAAAGAGCGGGAACGAGTCCCGCTCTTTGTCCTAGCGCTTAAGGAGGAGGCGCTTATTCTTCGATAGCCGCTTCGATAGCCGCCTTGATGTTGCGCAGCGTGGTGCGGATATCCTGAGCGCCCGTGGTCATCTTGCCCAGCTCAGTTGGCACTGGGCCGCCTGTGCCGCTGACGGCTGCCCAGCCTGGGAAGTGCGGCTCGGTGCCCATGCGCTCCTTGATCGCCTTGAGCGCAGCTGGGAAGTGGCGCGTGGTGCCCGCCACAACCTTCGCCTTCTCCAAGACGTTGGGCGCGTTGAAGGCGCTCAAGCGCACAGGCGTGTTGCTGGACTCGGCCGCAGCGATTTGAGTCGGCTTGCTGGTTGCCCATTGCAGGAAGATCCAAGCGGCTTCCTTGACGCGGCTGTACTTGGAGAGCGCGATGCACGAGCCGCCTTGATGGCCGATAGCAGGCACTTCGTCGAAGCTGCACTCGGACGGCGGACGCAGCGCCACTTCCTTGGGCAGATCGGCTGTCTCCCACAAGCCGACCGTCTTGGAGCGATCGGGCACGTCCAAGCCAGGGAAGAATTCTGCCCAGGAGATGACGTTGGCGCCCAAGCCTTGCGCCATGGCATCGCCCTGGCCGCCCCAGTCCCACGTGGTGACGCCTGCAGGCACGTGCTTGCCCAGCTCGAGCATGTACTCAGCGCCGGCAACGGCGAACTCATCATCGATGACAACCGTGCCATTCGGGCCCGTGTGCGAGCCGCCATGCGACCACAGCCAAGCTGTCCAGTCGCACTGGAGCGCGTAGTGGCCCGACTTCCACTGCCCGAGATAGCCACGCACTTCGCTGCCATCAGCATTCTTGCTCATGTCAGTGGCGCGCACGTTCTCGAGGAACTCGGCCATGGTCGTGGCAGGCTTCAAGCCGAGCTGCTCGTAGATGTCGCGGCGGTACATGTAGACGAAGATCGGGATATCGAAGGGCAAGCCGACCAAACGCCCGCCATAGGATGCCAGCGCCGGGATCAGCTCAGGCACGAAGTCTTCGAAGTCGTAGTCGGGCATGTTCAGGTCGCTGCCTGTGTTGCTCATCAGCTCCATTGGATCGACGGTGTCGTTGACGAAGCGCCCGACCCATGCCTGATCAAGGTAGTAGATGTCGTTGGAAGGCGAGCCAGTGGCTGTGTCCTGCGTGATCTTCGAAAGCACCTGATCCAGTGGCGTCTGCTCCCAGACGATCGTCATGCCCGTCAGCGGCTCAAAGACTTGCTTGGCGAGATCGCTGATGATCTGGCTTGGCGCGGTTGACTCTGAGGAGATGCGCACCGTTGTGCCGCGATAGCGCCCGCCTACCTCACGCAGCCACTGCTCTTGCTCCTGCGAGAGCTGATAGACGCCTTCGCGCAGCTTGATCGGCGGACGCGCCGCCATGGCGCGATGCATATCCCAGCGGAACATGCCCGCCATGCTGATGCCGAAACCCGCCAAGCCGATGCGGCGCAGGAACTCGCGACGGCTGATCTTGCCCTTGCGCAGCTTAGCGCCCTGCTCTGCCACGTAAAGCCGTTGCTTGCGTTCACGTTCGTTCATGTCAGAAAAGCTCCTTCAAAGTGCAAAAAATCGTTCGAAAAGTTGCGTTTGAGAGCGCCTCCTGGCGCGAATGCCCTACGAATCGCGATAGCATCACCTCCTTTAGCCTTGTTGTGTCTTCAGCCGCGCACAGCGCCCAGCGTCAAGCCGCGAATCAGATAGCGCTGCACGGATAGGATGAACAGGAAGACGGGTATCAGCGCCGCTGTGCCAGCCGCTGAGAGCAATCCCCACTCCGTCGGACCTGCCGATGTATCGTACGATTGCATCCGAATTGGCACGGTTTGCATTTCGGGCAAGCGCGAGAGGTACAGCGTCAGGATGAACTCGTTCCACGAGAAGATCATGCACAGCACCGCTGCTGCAGCAATGCCCGGCGCCACATAGCGAATCACGATGCGCCAAAAGGCGCCGAAGCGCGTGCACCCATCGACCATCGCCGCCTCATCCAGATCAGTCGGGATATCATCGAAAAACGACTTGAGCAGCAGCGTTGCCAAAGGCAGGTTGATGACCACGTGCGCCATCATCACGCCTAGGTAGGTGCTCGTCAGGCCAAGCTGCTGATAGAGCCACGAGAGCGGCAGGACGACTGCGGCGGCAGGCATGAAGCGCGTCGAGATGATGAAGAAGACCAGATTCTGCTTGCCGCGTGGATTGAAGCGCGAGAGCGCATAAGCTGCTAGCGTCGCCACGAAGATCACAATGGCAGTGCTGCTGAGGCCATAGAACAGGCTGTTGGCAATCGGCTGGATCATGGCGTAGCCTAGCGTGCCGCCGCCGCCGACGCCTGCCGCCAGAGCCGTGCCTGTCTGCTCGCGCATGGTATCCTGATAGCTCGCCTGGCCGAGAATCACACGCCACCACGCTGTCGTCACTTCAGGGAAGTCCAGGCGCGGCGGCAAGCTGAAGACGTAGCGGTAAGGTGTGATCGAAAGCCTGAACCAGTAGAAGATCGGGAAGACGAATATCGAGACTACTGCTAAGCTGGCTAGAGTCAGCAGCACTTTGCCCAAAAACTGGTTGCGATGATGACGGCGCTGTGCGGCACGCCAATCCGTTTGTGCTTTCAAGGTACCGACTGCCATGCTGCACCTCTCACCACTTCACGCGGAAAATCTTGGTGTAAGCGAAGGCCGAGAGCCAGCCAACTACCATGATGAACACGCCAATTGCCGCGCCATAGCCCCAGCGAATGTTCTGGAATGTGACCGTGTACTGATAGAAGCTGAGCGTGGTGGTGCGGTCGCCTGGCCCGCCTGAGGTCAACACCATGACGTAATCGAACGTCTTGTACAGCTCGATCAGGCGGAACAGCACGCCGACTGTGATCACGCCGAAGAGCATCGGAATCTTGATGCGCGTCAGGCGCTGGAACCAGTTGGCGCCGTCCACTTGCGAGGCTTCGATGATCTCGTGAGGCAGGCCTTTCAAACCTGCCAGGATGATCAGCACGAAGAAAGGCGTCCATTGCCAAATCTCGACCATCAGCAAGGCAATCAACGCATACTGACCCGTGCCGCCTAGCAACGGCTCTTCTTTGGTCAGCGCGCCTATGCCGTACAGCAGCCACGAGATCACGCCAAACTCAGAGTGCTGCAGCAGGCGGAAAATCAAGCCCGCGATGACCGGCGCTGTGACCATTGGCAGGATCATGAAGGTTTGCATCAGGCCACTGAACCATGGGCGATCATCCAGCAGCAAGGCGATGAACAAGCCAAGCGCTAGCTGAGCGAAAAGCGCGATGATCGTGTAGACAGCTGTGACCACAATGGCGTTCCCGAAGTTGCCCACCAGCGGATTGCCGAACAGCATCCACTCGTAGTTGCGGAAACCAACCCATTCCCAAGCCTTTGTGCTGGCGCGGAAATTCTGGAAGCTGACCAGGATGTTGAAGATCAACGGGAAGATGCTGTAGAGCGCCAAGATGATGACGGCTGGGGCAACCCAAAGCCATGGATTGTTGGCTGAGAAAAAGCTACGCCGCCGCTTGGTAGTGACTTCTGCTTGTGCGCTTAAAGGCGTTAAGGCAATACTCGGACGCGCCATGCCGTTCCTCGCAAAAATGCTCAAAGTACTTTTGCTCAAAGCGCGCTGCATCAAAATTATCGCAGCAGGCTTTTCACAAACGTGCAGAACCTGCACTATTGTGCCAACTATAATCCAGTTCACACGAACTGTCAAGTTCTCTTATGCAAGAATGCCAAAAGGGCACTGCAGCCCTGCTTGACAAGTCCATTTTACCCTTCTACAATCTGGTAAAATGTGAAGTTGCTTCACGTTTGTGCAAATTGCTTAAATAAAGGCGGCAAAAGTGACCATAATTAGCGTAGTTGGCGCAGGTGTGATGGGAACGGCGATCACTTTCCCTGCGGCAGATAACGGGCATGCCGTGCGCTTAGTTGGCACGCACCTGGATGAGGAAATCATTAGAAGCTGTAAAACCTCAGGCCTTCATCCAAAGCTGAGGCGCCCAATTCCGCCAAGCGTGCAGCCGTTTTTCTATGCTGAGATAGGCGAGGCGCTGCAAGGCGCCGAAGTCATCGTCTTAGGCGTGAATTCGCGCGGTGTGCGCTGGGCAGCCGAGGCCATCGCGCCGTACCTGCAGCCCGAGCAGATCATCTTGATGGTGACCAAAGGGCTGGAAAGCACGCCTGACGGCAAGCTGATGATCCTGCCCGACGTGCTCGCGGCGCGCCTGCCCGAGCCGATCCGCGATCAAGTCCATTATGCGGCTGTGGGCGGGCCGAGCATCGCAGGCGAGTTGGCGGCGCGTCGGCATACCTCTGTAGTCTTCGTCTCGCGCAAGGCTGAGATTTTGCCGCGCCTGCAGGCGATCTTCAGCACGCCCTATTATCACATCTGGACTTCAACCGATATGATCGGCGTGGAAGTGTGCGTGGCGTTGAAGAATGCGTATGCCTTGGCCACGGGCTTGGCACAAGGCGTGCTGGAACGCCTGCCTGAAGATATCGCCGGCGCCAAGAATCACAACTATGCCGCAGCTATCTTCGCACAAGGCTTGGCAGAAACGGCTTACCTAGTGCAGCTGCTCGGCGGCAACTTGGAGACCGTTTTCAGCTTGCCTGGCGCCGGCGACCTGTACGTCACCACGCAGGGCGGGCGCAACTCGCGCATGGGAAGGCTGCTGGGCATGGGCATGGCCTACAGCCAGGCTGTTGAGGAGATGCCTAACGAGACGATTGAAGGCGTGGACTGCGTGCTTGCGGTCATGCCGGCCATTGAGAGCCTGATCGCGCAAGGCAAGATCGCCGCAGACGCCTTGCCGCTGCTGCGCGAGCTGCATCGCATCCTGACGCGCAATGCCGAGGTCGCTTTTGATTTCAACAGCTTTTTCAGCAAACTCTCTTTCGCGCCGCCGCTGCGTCAGCGCGCGCAAAGCGATTGATCGCAAACACGTGAGGGAATGAGGCATGGTGCAACTTTCACAGGACTTGATCCAACGCTATCACGAGATGATCGAGACGCTTGGGCCCGAAGCGCTCAAGAGGATGCTGCAGGAGATGCATTTGATCCGCGCCTTCGAAGAGCGCGCTGAGCAGCTCTACATGCAAGGCAAGGTGCATGGCACAATGCACTTATCCATCGGCCAAGAAGCTACCGCCGTCGGCGCGGCGAATGCCATGCAGGAAGGCGATTACCTGCTCAACCATCATCGCGGGCACGGGCATTGCATGGCTTGGGGCAGCGATCCGAATCGGATGATGGCAGAATTCATGGGCAAAGAGACGGGCTATTGTCGTGGGCGTGGCGGCAGCATGCACATTGCCGATGTTGAGTCTAACAACTTGGGCGCCAACGGCATTGTGGCAGGCGGCATTCCGATCGCAGTTGGCGTCGGCTTGAGCATCAAAATGCGGCGCACCAATCAGGTCTGTCTGGTCATTTTTGGCGATGGCGCGGCCAACGAAGGCGCCTTCCATGAGGCGCTCAACATGGCGTCCATCTGGACGCTGCCGATTGTCTTCCTGTGCGAGAACAATCAGTACGCCATGTCCATGCCTGTGCAAAAAGCCTTCAACATTGAGCACATCAGCCAGCGCGC
>RFIM01000083.1 GCA_003695215.1 Chloroflexota bacterium | reverse complement strand
TTCTTCCAGTTCATGAAGCAAGAAGGCTTGGGCAAGCCGTTCGAAGATGCGGCCATTGACGCGGCAAACGTACAAGCTATTGTGGATGCGGCGCTGCCCGACTCCGACATTGAGGTGCAGCCGATGGTCGTTTTCATCCATCCACGCGCTATCTTAGAGCTGGAAGCGCCGAGCATCCCTGTCGTTTATGCTAGCCCGAAGAAGAAGCCTTCGCTCAAGAGCGCGCTGCGCGAAGTCAAGCGTGAGCGGCGCAAGACGGGCTTTGAGTTGCTGAGCGAAGAAGAGATGCATGCCCTCGAGATGGCCCTGATCGCTACGCTTGATGAAAAGGCCTTTGAGGAAGCGACCGAAGCCGAGGTCGACTGATGCGCGCTCAGCTTGCCTTGTGCGTGGCAGCACTTTTGATCGCCGCAGCGCTGCGCCTTCTCGGCATTGGCGCGGAATCGCTGCGCGGCGATGAAGCCTTCACGGCGCGCTACTGGACGCTGCCGCTAGCTGAGCTGACCGCGCCTGACGGCTTGGCGTGGCGCGAGCCGCATCCATTTGGCGCCTTTTTGGCTTTTGGCATATGGCGCGCATGGGCAGGCGAGCGTGAATTAGCGCTGCGCGCCTTGCCTGCACTGGTGAATCTGCTGGGCGCAGCCGCCATTTACGCCATAGCGCGGCACTTGTTTCGTGGCGAACGCGCTAAACAAGCGGGCCTGTGGGCGATGCTGCTCTGGGCGTGCAATCCATATCTGATTTGGCATAGCCAAGACGTGCGCAATTACGCCCTGTGGTCAGGGTTGAGCGCCGTGGCCTTTTACGCGCTCCTGCGCGCCACAGCCCATAAGAGGCGCCGCGCTTGGCTCTTCTATGCCCTGGCGGAAATCGCTGCGCTCTACGTCTTCTTCCTAGAAGGCTTCCTGCTGGCATTGCACGGATTGTATGTGCTGCTGAGGCGTCGCGATGCCTTGCGCACTTGGCTGATGGCGCTTGGCGCAATCAGCCTTGCGCACATACCGAGCATCGTCCAGGCTCTGGCGCTAGCGCAGAGCGGCTATGGCGGCACACGCGAGGGCGCCGATCTGGCGCGCCTGCCGAGCTTCTTAGCTACGCTGATATTAGGCGAGCTGAGCGCGCCTGCCTTCAGCGCTGCTGTGCTGGTCGCACTGCTGGTCGGACTCGTCAGTTTACCGCGACATTTGCGCCTGTTTTTCGCCTTCAGCCTGGGCGCGCCGCTGGCAGCGTTGTACCTGATCGCCACGCGCCTGAACGTCTTCGATCCGCGCTATAGCATCGCTGTTGTGCCATTCGGCACATTGATTTTGGCGCGCTTGGCGGCTCAGCAGCGCGCGCCATATGGCATCTTGCTCGGCGCGGCACTGCTCGGCGTGCAGCTGCTCGCTTTGGCGCCTTACCGCGCTGAGGGCTATCACAAAGCGCCTGATTGGCGCGTCTGGGCTGCTTTCTTGCAGCAACACACGCTTGAGCAAGACACGCTGATTGTCACGCCTGCTGATCCTGGCAGCGGCGCGACCGATCCTGCGATTGCCTATTACTACACCGAGCCTGCGCGCGTTTTGGTCTTGCCGTATCCGAACGCGGATACAGAGACATTCGTGCGTGAGGCGCTGAGCCAGAGCCGCGCGGTTTGGTTCACGCCAACGGGCAGCGAAGGCCGCGAAGTCCTAGAGGCTCTGCAGCGCCACGCGCAGCTGGAAGGCACGTATACTGTCGGGCGTGCCTTCCGCGTGTGGCGCTTCGGAAAACGTTAGCGTTTCACAAGAACGCGCCGCAGGCGGCTTGTCAGGGCGCTTTTGGGTATGTATGCTTATCATGGGCACATATGTTGGCGCAAGGCGCCTTCGCGCCGCTTGCAACACTCAGTCGGAGTCTGCATTCAAAGACTCTGGAGGCTATCTAGCGTATGGTTCTGAAAAAATTGGTCAAACGCATCTTCGGCGATCCTAACGAGCGCGACCTGAAGCGCTACCGTCAGGTCGTCGAGGTGATCAACAATCTTGAGGCGCAGATGAAGGCGCTCACAGATGCGCAGCTGCGCGCCAAGACAGATGAATTCCGTCAGCGCTTGGCTGAAGGCGAGACGCTCGACGACCTGCTGCCAGAGGCGTTCGCAGTAGTGCGCGAGGCGTCCGTGCGCACCATTGGCTTGCGCCACTACGACGTTCAGCTGATCGGCGGCATAGTGCTTCACGAGGGCAAGATCGCCGAGATGAAGACGGGCGAAGGTAAAACGCTCGTGGCAACTTTGCCGCTATACTTGAACGCGCTGACAGGCAGAGGCGCGCATTTGGTCACGCCGAACGACTATCTGAGCAAGTTCGGCTTGCAGAGCATGGGCCCGATCTACCATTTTCTCGGCCTGCGTGCAGCCGTCATTCAGAATGCGGCTGCCGATCCAATGCGCGGCTCTTTCTTGTACGATCCGACCTTCGCCAGCGATGACGATCGCTACCAGTATCTGCGCCCAATCTCGCGTCGCGAAGCCTACGAAGCCGATATCACTTACGGCACCAACAATGAATTCGGCTTTGACTACTTGCGCGATAACATGGTCCGCACCAAAGACGAGATGGTGCAGCGCGGTCACGTCTATGCCATTGTGGACGAGGTCGACAATATCCTGATCGACGAAGCGCGCACGCCGCTGATCATCAGTGGTGTGGCAGAGCAGCCGCGTGAGTACTATCAGCTCTTCGCCAAGCTAGTGCGCGATCTGCAGCCAAGCAGCGAAGAGAGCATCGCCGCCAAAGAGCCCGACGGCGATTACGTCGAAGACCCAAAGACGCGCACTGTCTTCCTGACCGAACGCGGCACTGAGAAGATCGAGCAGCGCTTGCGCCGCGCGGGCTTGCTGCAAGGCGATCAGCTCTACGCACCTGAGAACTCCGAGATGATCCCTTACCTCGATAACAGCCTGCGCGCTCTGGTCATCTATGAGCGCGATAAGGATTACATGGTCGAGAATGGCCAGGTCATCATCGTGGACGAGTTCACAGGGCGCCCGATGTACGGACGGCGCTTCGCAGAAGGCTTGCATCAGGCGATTGAAGCTAAGGAAGGCGTGACCGTCCAGCGCGAGAACATGACGCTCGCCACGATCACTTTCCAGAACTACTTCCGCTTGTATGAGAAGCTGAGCGGCATGACAGGCACTGCCCTGACCGAAGCCGATGAATTCTGGCAGATTTACAAGCTGGAAGTGGTCGCCATTCCAACACATCTGCCAAACATTCGCATCGACCATGACGATCTGGTCTTCATGAATGAGCGCGCCAAATGGAATGCCATTGTGCGCGATATCAAAGCGCGGCACGCGCGCAAGCAGCCAATCTTGATCGGCACGGTCGCTATTGAGACCAGCGAGCGGCTCAGCAAGCTGCTGGAAAAAGAGCGCATTCCGCACAACGTGCTGAACGCCAAGCAGCACGAGCGCGAAGCCATCATCATCGCACAGGCAGGGCGGCCAGGCGCCGTGACCATCGCCACGAACATGGCAGGGCGCGGCGTGGACATCCTGCTCGGCGGCAATCCTGAAGGCTTGGCGCGTGAGAAGCTGCGCAAGCAAGGCATTGATATCACGGAAGCTAC
>RFIM01000082.1 GCA_003695215.1 Chloroflexota bacterium | reverse complement strand
TATCATCACATATGTGCATAAATCGCGCAGGAGAATTCTTTATGCCGACTCTCTTCAAAAACGGCACCTTGATCACGGCTGAAGGCGCGTACCGCGCTGATATACTCGTTGTAGCCGATAAGATCGTCCAGATCGCCGCTGAGATCGCGCCGAGCGAGACGACTGAGATCGTCGACTGCACTGATCGCTGGCTTTTGCCAGGCGGCGTGGATGTGCACACGCACTTCGATCTGCCCGTCAGCGGCACGCGCAGTAGTGACGATTTCTTCAGCGGCGGGCGCGCCGCAGCCTTTGGCGGCACTACCACGCACATCGATTTCGCCATTCAAAGCAAGGGCGGCTCGTTGCAGGCTGCCTACGAGACCTGGCGCGCCAAAGCTGAAGGGCGCGCCGCAATCGATTACGGCCTGCACATGACCATCATCGAGCTGAACGAGGCCGTGGCCGCTGAAATTCCGCGCGTGCGCGATCTGGGCATCACGAGCCTGAAACTGCTGATGGCCTACAAGGGCAGCGTGATGGTCGATGACGCCACGCTCTTTCGCGTCATGCAAATTGCGGCTGAACACGACCTGCTGGTGATGACGCACTGTGAGAATGGCGATGCTATCGCGCAGCTGCAAGCAGACTTCATGGCGCAAGGCAAGCGCGCGCCGCGCTATCACGCGCTCAGCCGCCCTGCCATTCTAGAGGCCGAAGCGACCACGCGCGCCCTAGCGCTAGCAGAGACGGCAGGCTGTGCGCTCTACGTCGTCCACATCACCTGCGAAGGCGCCGTTGAGGCGCTGCGGAAGGCGCGCGCGCGCGGCATGCGCGCCATGGGCGAGACTTGCATTCAGTACCTGCATCTGACCGTGGACGCGCTGGATAAGCCTGGTTTTGAAGGCGCCAAGTACGTCTGCTCGCCGCCTTTGCGCACAGCGCACGATGTGAACGTGCTGCGCACTGCATTGCGCGATGGCTCGCTGCAAGCGCTCAGCACCGATCACTGCCCGTTCTGGTTCGAAGGCGGCGTGGCAGGTCGGCCAGCGGGCAAAGAGCTTGGGCGAGACGCTTTCACTAAGATTCCGAACGGCGTGCCTGCTGTTGAAGAGCGCCTGAAGCTGAGCGCTGAGCTGCTGGAAGCCTCGCGCTGGGTGGCTGTGAATTGCACGCAGCCTGCGCGCATCTTCGGCTTATATCCGCGCAAGGGCGCGCTTGTGATCGGCGCCGACGCCGATATCGTGGTCTGGAATCCGCAAACGCAAGGCGTTATCAGCGCACAACGGCATCACATGCAGGTGGATTACAGCGTCTTTGAAGGCATGGCGCATCGTGGCGCACCTGAGCGCGTCTATCTGCGCGGCGCGCTGATCGTAGATGGCGATCAGTGGCTGGGCAAGGCAGGGCAAGGCCTTTATCTGCCTCGCCAGTCCAGCGTCTGGTTATGACTGAGAGCGCTGTAGCCATGAGCGCGCTTCAGTGGACTCGCCGCGCTGAATTTTGGCGCGGCATGCGCGATACCGTGCCGCTAGTGATTGGCGCGGCGCCTTTCGGCGTAATTTTCGGCGCGATTGCGGTCAGTGGCGGCGCTATGCCATCAGGTGAGGCGGCGCAACGGCTCTCGCCGCTGGCTGCCCAGAGCATGTCGCTATTCGTCTACGCAGGCGCTTCGCAATTCATCGCTGTGGAGCTGGTGCGCAATTCCGCGGCTGTGATCGTGGTCGTCTTCACCACGCTGATTGTGAATTTGCGCCATGCGCTCTATAGCGCCAGCTTGGCGCCATACTTGCACGGCTTGCCGCCGCACTGGCTCTTGCCGCTTGGCTTCACCCTAACCGATGAGACCTTTGTGGTCAGCATGGCGCGTTACCAAAAGCCCGATCCTTCGCCTTACAAGCACTGGTATCAGGCAGGCTCGGCGGCGCTGATGTACGCCTGCTGGCAGTGCTTCACGCTGATCGGCATCGCAGCAGGGCAGTCCCTTCCGCCTGAGCAAGTGGCGCGGCTCGGCTTGCAGTTCGCGGCAACGGTCACCTTCATCGGCATGCTGATACCGATGATCCTGAGCAAGGCGCTTTTGGTTTCAGCAGTGGCCTCAGGCGCGGCATCGGTTTTGCTGCACGGCCTGCCCAGTCGGCTTGGCTTGCTGATCGCGGCGTTGATCGGCATCGCAGCAGGCATATTGGCAGAGCGCGCTGCGAGCGCTGGAGCGGAGAGAGCGCATGGATAGCCTGAGCGAATTCCTGCTTGTAGTTGGCATGGCCTTAGTGACCTTCGCGGCGCGCTATCCTATCCTAGCTTTTTTCGGCAGGCTGAATCCACGGCCATACGTGCTGAGCGCGCTCAAGTTTGTGCCGCCTGCTGTACTGAGCGCGATCATCGCGCCTTCCATGCTGATGCCTGAAGGCGCGCTTGACCTGCAGCCGCGCAACGCTTTTCTCGTGGCAGGCATCCTTGCCGCGCTGATCGCTTGGCGCACTAAGAATCTGCTGCTGACCATCTTCTTGGGCATGGCGGCGCTTTGGCTGTGGCGCGCAGTCATGGGCGCGCTCTGAACAAAAGCAACGCGGCGGATGAAAAATCCGCCGCGTTGTCTAAGTATGCGTTCGGCTTTCGTGGGCCGTCGGGGAAACGGCCTCACGAACGGCTTGGGTTGGGGAGTGTCCGCTTTGCCGCCAGGTGGGCGGCTCAGCAGAGGTGAGTGAACGGTTGTCTGTCGGTCTGCTTCCCTCTCAATCCTGCCTCTAGGGTGCCACAAGTCGCTTGAGCGCGATAGTGAGAGAGATCAGCACTTTTATGTGAGCTTTGTCACAAGGCGATCGCTCAGGGCAGCCAGCGCGGCAAGAAGCCGTTCTCAGCGATCTGCCAGAGCCTGCCCGATGCCAGCTCTAGAATCCAGATGCTGGGCACGGGCCGCGCCGTGTTGATGGCCACGCGCTGCATCAGCAGATAGCGTCCGCTTGGATCGAGGCTGATGGCGCCGTGAAAGTAGTTGGCGTCTTGCAAGAGCGGCGTGATGGCCTCGGTCTCAGGGTCGAAGGCATAAATTTGCGCGCTCGGAATGCCGCTGCCATCAAGGACGCGCCGCGTGAAGATCAGGCGCTTGCCATCAGGCTTCCAGAGCGGCTGCCGATCTTCGACGGCGCTGCCTTCGCCGCTGATTTGGCGTATGCCGCTGCTCGGATCGCGCAAATCCACCATCTCCAAGACGCTCGTGAAGCGCCCTGCCACTTGAATCAGCTGCGCATAGACAAAGCGCCCATCTTGCGGATGAAAGGCGTAGTCGCCGACGTCGTCGAGGGTGGCGATCAGCTTGCGCGCGCCTGTGCTGAGTTCGTAGATAGCGATCGCGCCGATGTTGCGATCATAAGCGGCGATCTGCGCGCCATCAGGCGACCATTTAGGCGTACCGCCTAGCCGACTGCTATCGTTGAGCAGCGGCGCCGTGGCCAGGTCGCGCCAATTGAGCAGCCAAGCGCGCGGCACATCGCGGTCATACCACTCAAAGGCAGGATCAAGCTCAGTGCGCTCGTAGATCAGGCGCGTGCCATCAGGGCTCCAATCAGGCGCAGTGCAGCGCGCCAAGACGGGCGTGCAGTTGGTCAGTTGGCGCGTCG
>RFIM01000081.1 GCA_003695215.1 Chloroflexota bacterium | reverse complement strand
TTTGCAGTCATCCTGCTCAACTTCTTGAGCGGCGATAACAGCATGCAGAGCCGCTCATTGCTCGGCTACGTCATCCCAATTGTGGCAGCGGGCGTGCTCTTGCCGCGCTCGGGCGTGTTCCTCGTCACAACAGCTGTGCTGATGGCGCTCGGGCTGCAGCTATTCGCCATCAGCATCGGCCTCTTGAATTATCCGCCTACAGCGCCGACGCCCGCTTACTTGCCGTTCGTCTTCGCCGTCTTTGCAGTGACGGGCAGCATGCTCTACTTCTTCGGCGGCAGCCAGCGCGCCTTGCTGCAGGCCAACTTGAATCTGATCAATGAGCTGGGCGGAATCGCACAGCTCAGCCGCCTAGCAGGCACGCAGACATCCGTCGAAAACTTGTTGAACACGGTTATCGCGCTGCTGCACGAGAAATTGAACTACTACCACGTCCAAGTTTTTCTGATGGAAGAGCGCAGTGGCGTCCTGAGCCTTGCCGCCAGCACTAGCAGTCTGGAGGGCGATCAGGATGGTGGGCGGCGTCGCTTGCCGCCAAACAGCCCGAGCGTGATCGCGGAAGTGGCGCGCACAGGCGTAACTCAGCGCATCGGCGCTGAGGCGCCGCCGCTGCGCCGCAGCGAGTTCCTGGCCAATGTGCGCGCCGAGTTGGTGGTGCCGCTGCGCCTCGGCTCTGAGACGCTTGGCGTGCTGGACGTGCAAGCCACCAGCGGCGAAGCCTTCACGCCGCGCGAGATCGAAGGCCTGGAAGCCTTAGCCACTCAGCTTGCGCTCGCCATCCACAGCCTGCGCTTGCAGCAAGCCATGCAAATCCTACAGCGCGATCAGCAAGAGCTGATCACGCAAGTGCAAACTGCCAGCCGTGAGATCGATCGCCTGAATCAAGAGCTGAGCGGGCGCGCTTGGAAAGTCTACTTCCAGAGCCGCTCAGAGAAGAGCATCAGTTTTGATTGGGACGGCGATATGATCAAGCCGAGCGCGCGCCCTGTGCCCATGCCTGCGCGCGGCCCTTATGGCTACGTGCCCTATATTGAGACGCGCGAAGGCGCGCAGTATTTGGTCGTGCCCATCATATCCGATGGGCAAGCGATTGGCGTCATGGAATTCCGTGCGCCTGATGGGCAGTTCTGGGATGATCGCAGCGTTGAGCTAGCCCAAACAATCGCGCAGCGGCTTGCGCTCTCGTTAGATAATATACGGCTCTACGATCAGGCTCAAATGGCGATCACGCGCGAGCAGACCGCTAACAGCGTGGCAGCAGCCTTGCAAGCCAAGAGCAGCGACATCGACACGTTAGTCACTGAGGCTGTGGATATCTTCCAGCAGGTGCTCGGCGCCTCGCAGACCAGCGTGCGCCTTGGCGTGCCTCAAGGGGCGGCGCCAAACGCACCTTTGAGCAACGGACGCCCTGAGACAGGAGCGATCTGATGAACCTTACGCAGCGCTTTCTTTCTTTGCCCTTGCGTTGGAAGATCCTGGGCAGCTTGCTGATCGCAGCAGCGCTGATCATCGGCCTAGTGCTTTTTGCCGCTTCTCGGTTTGCGCAGAATGTGCAGCCTATCGGCAACGTGCTGGTCGAGTCGCTCGCCCGAGAGCGCAGCACCACGCTGCAGGCGATCGTCAACAGCGTCAGCGCCAATCTGCGCAACCTTGTTGAGAATCCGCCGTTGCAGGATGCCTACGCCTTGTTGGTCGCAAGCGGCGAAGGCACGACTAACCAAGCGTCGCGGCGGCTCATTGAAGGCGTCTTCCAGAACGTGTTGGATAACAATCCTGCTTATTGGCAGGTGCGTTTTGTTTCCATCGGCGGGCGCACCTTAGTGTCCGTGCCATCTCAGCCGCAGGTGCCTGAGAGCCAGCAAGAATATTTCAAGTTCCTACAACGCGACCTGACCTTCAGTGGCACGTTCATCAGTCCGATCATACGGCGTGGCAACGATTTTGAGGTGGACTTCGCAGCAATTGTGCGCCGCAGCGGCCGCCCGATCGGCTACCTGGTCGTCAGCCTCGATCCCACGGGCAGGAACTCGCCAACGCAGCCGAGCATCTTGACGGCGCTGCGCCCGTTGAACGTGCCTGCTGGCGTGATCGGCTTTTACTTGATCCTGCCTGACGGGCGCATCGACACGATCAGCGAGTCGGTCGCGGAGCAAACAGCCGAGCAGCGCGCGCGCGCTCAGCAGCTAGCGGAACGCACTTTCACTCAGCCTGTCAACTACCTCAGTCCTGTGACCAATCGTTTTGTGCGCGGCTTCGCTGTGCCTGTGCGCGGCATGAATCGCGTCCTAGTGGCGGAAGTGCAAGTTGTGCTGACGGCGCGCAATGACGAGGCAGCTCGCTTTTTGGCTGAGTTCAGCCTGATCGTCCTGGGCGCGCTAGGCATCATCGGCCTTGTGGCGCTGTACCTGGATTGGTCAGTGGTGCGGCCTGCGCGCTTGGTTAGCCAAGTGGCTCAAAAGGTGCTCCAAGGGCACGCCGCTGATGAAGTGCCGATCAAGCAGCGCGATGAGATCGGCGGCCTGGCTGCGGCTGTCTCTGCCCTGAGCAATCTCTCGCGGCAGGATGCACAGACGCTTGAGCGGCGCCTTGCGCAGCGCTCGCGCGAGATAGAGCTGACGCGCGCCATTGGGCGTATTCTCTTCGATCTGCGCGATACAGAGAGCCTGCTGCAGCGTTTGGTCGAGCTGCTGAGCGAGAAATTCCCTGAACTCGATCACGCCCATATTTTCAGATACGATCCGACTTCACAAACGCTAGTGCTGCGTGCTGCAAAGGCGCGCGGCGGCGAATCGCCCTTGCGCCGAGGCTACCGCTTGAGCGTCTCACAGCGCACAGTGGTTGGGCGCGCCATTCAAAGCGGGCAGGCGACGCTGCAGATCTTCGAAGAGAGCATGCCTAACGAGCTCTTGGCGCGCACTCGCGCTGAGCTGGCTTTGCCGCTACACATGCGCAACGGCCTTTTTGGCGCCCTAGACCTGCATAGCTACCGCGCTGAGGCTTTCGGCGATGCCGAGATCGCGCTCTTTCAAGCCATAGCCGATCAAATCGCTGTGGCGATCGCCAACCTGCAACTTTTCGAGGAATCGCAGGCGCGCCTTGCCGAAATCGAAGACTTGAATCGGCGTATGCTGGGCGAGGCCTGGCGCGGCTACGAAGTGGCACGGCGGCGTGCTGCGCCGCGCCGCGGCTTCACCGCGCCGGAGCATGACGCCCAGTGGAGCGAATTACAGCTGCGCGCCTACTACTCTGGCAAGCTGCAAGAGCGCATCGACGGCGATAATGTCACCTTCGCTGTGCCTGTGACCTTGCGCGGGCAGTCTTTTGGCGCTGTTGAATGGACAGTGCCGCGGGCCAACTATAACAACAACATGCGCCTTCTAGCGCAGGAGCTAGCCTCGCGCCTGGCTGTGAGCGCTGATAATGCGCGCCTGCTGGAGCAATCCAAGCGCCTTGCCGACCGCGAGCGCCTGGTAAATAGCATCTCTGAGCGCCTGAGCCAACAAGTGGGCGTGGAGCAAGTGCTCCAGGCCGCCATTCGCGAGTTGGGGCAGGCGCTGCGCTTGCCGCAGGCTTCCATTGAGCTCAGCACGCGCGTTTTGAGCGCGCTCGAGACGGAATCCGAAGGGAGTTACGAGAGGAAGATGGAATGAACGCCACAACAACTGCTCGTTTCGGCGTGTTGAATTTTTGGCGGCGCCTTCCGATAACCGCTAAGCTGCTTTTACCGCTCGCCGCGGTTTTTGGAGTAATTCTCCTGATCTTCGCCGTGGTTGTGGCGCCAAGGCTCAACAACTTTGTGCGCGATAATGTGCAGCTCGGCTTCAATACTGAAAGCCAACGCCTCAGCAGCCGTTTTGAGCGCTTTTTCAGCACTGCCAAAGCCGCTTTGAGCGAATTGGCTGCCAGCGCCGAGATCGCCGAACTTGGCCGCGCCATTATCGCCGAAAATACGGCGCGGATCGCCACGCAGCGGATCGTCGTCTCTTCGCGCATTGCCAACACGCTGCTGGCCACGGCTGCGCCTTTCGCCAACATACGTTTTGTGCGGGTAAACGGCGATCAGATCGTCAATGTGCGCCTGACCAATAGCGCTGGCGGCGTCTCGCCCTTTTTCTTCCTGACCGATCCGCCGCCTAGCGAGCGCGGCCAAATTTACCTGAACGAGATCTTGGCGCTGCCCGAAGGTCGATTCTACATCTCAGACTACGTGCTGCGGCAGCCTGCTGTCTCGCGCAGCGGCAGCACACGGCTCTCTTTCCAGATAGGCACGCCGATCTATAGCGGCAACGTCTTGGTCGGCGCGCTGATCGGCGACCTGCGCCCAGAGCCGAGTTTCCTTGAGATCATGCAGCCCAATCGCAGCACGATCTTCGACTTTACCACTGTGTTGCTCGATCAGCGCGGCAACTTGATCGCCGTAGCGAGCCGCACGGCTGAGACGCCTGTGAGCCTTGTTGGCAGCCCTAACTTCCAAGCGCCCGACCTGCCGCCTCAAGTCTTTGAAGCCGCGCAGCAAGAGCTGCTGGAGCTCGGCGAACGCACATACTTCACCTTCACCCTTGAGACACCTGCTAATGCCGATATCGTCAACAGCCGCTGGTCTGTGGTCATCAGCAAGCTCGGTCAGGAAGCTGAGCTGGTCAACTTGCTCAGTCTCGCCCGCGATCTAGTGGTACGCACAAGCGCGCTGTTCTTGTTCGTCTTGATAGTGCTGGCTGTGGTCGTACAAAGCATCGTCAGCCCGTTGCGCCGCCTGAGCCGCTCAGCGCAGGCTATGGCAGAAGGCGACTTCAACATCCGCCTCGAGGTGCGCAGCCAAGATGAGGTCGGCCAGCTGGCACAAGCGCTCAATCGGCTCTCGGATCGCCTGAACGAGACGCTGCGCACGCTAGAGCGCCGTGTGCAAGAGCGCACGCGCAACCTTGAGATCGCCGCGGAGATCGGCCGCGAGGCAACGCGCCTGCGCGATATCGATCAGCTGCTGCAATACACTGTGGATGCCATTCGCGACCGCTTCAACTTCTACCACGCGCAGATTTTCCTAGTTGATGATGCTAACGAATACGCTGTGCTGGTCATCAGCACAGGCGAGGCAGGCCGCGAGCTGCTGGCGCGCAAGCACAAGCTGGCAGTCGGCTCAAACTCGATCGTCGGCCAGGCGACGGCGCAACGGCGCACTTTCATCACTTTGGATACGCAACAATCGGAAGTGCCGCATCGCTTCAATCCACTCTTGCCGCTCACGCGCTCCGAGATGGCAGTGCCGTTGCAAATCGGCGCGAAGCTGATCGGCTGTTTGGACGTGCAAAGCGTGGAGCCGAATGCCTTCGACCAAGAGGACGTGCAGATTTTCCAGCTGCTGTGCGATCAGCTGGCGATTGCCATTGACAACGCGCGCTTGCTGGCAGAGCAAGCGCAGCGCGCGGCGCAGATCGCCGAGCTCAACCGTCAGTTGACGCGCACCAGTTGGCGTGAATACATCGCCGAGCGCGGCGCTGAACGCCTCAGCTACACCTATGACTTGCTGGCAGTCAAGGCTGCAGATGGCGCGCTTGTGCCTGCTGATTCGGCTGCGCAGACCATCGAAGCGCCTATCCAAGTGCGTGGCGAGGTCGTCGGCATGCTGCGCGTGCAGGAAAATCCTGAGTTGCCGCTCTCAAGAGAAGAGCGCGAGATTGTGCAAGACGTCGCCAATCGCGTGGCTATGGTGCTGGAGAACACGCGCCTTTTCGAGCAGACGCAGCAGGCGCTTGAGCGTGTGCAACAGCTCTACCAGGCTAGCCGTATACTGAGCAGCGTTGGCGAGATCGAGCGGCTCTATCAAGTTGCCGCTGATCGCTTCGCTTCTCACGAGGCGCTAGATCGCTTGATCTTCCTGATCGCTTATCCAACGCCGAGCCACGATGCCGCTTTCCTTGAGTATGCCTACATCTGGGAACGGCCGCCTGAGAGATTCCGTCCGCCTGCGCAGCGCGTCCCGCGCGAGAGCTTCCCGGAGGCTTGGCTGCCTAAAGCGAGTGCGCCGTACTTAGCGAATCTGCAGGCCGATCTGAGCGCGCATGAGAGCCTGCGCCAAATCTACAGCGCCTTGAGCGTTCAGAGCATCCTGATCACGCCTTTAGTGACCGCCACGCGCTGGTTCGGCGTGATGATGTTCCACAGCCAGCAGGCGCGCGCTTTCCCTGCCACGTTCGTCCAGTTCGCTGATGCGCTCTCAGACCAGATCGCCATCAGCCTGGAGAACCAATACCTGTTCAATGAAGCGCAGATCGAGGCGCGCAGCAACCGAGTCTTGGCTGAGGCGGCGCAAGTTGCTAGCCAAATCGGCACAGACTTCGAGATGGGCGTCAGCGACCTGATCGAGCGCGTGGCGCTTGCTGCTAACTTTGACCGCTGGTGGTTCGGCAGCGTGCGCCTGACCTTGACAGGCGTGGTCGCCGATCGCATCGCGGCGCACTTCCCGAAGCATTCGCCCTTGCAGTCCCTGATCGAAGTCTCGCTGGAGAGCAGCCATAACGCCATCACGGAAGTTCTGCGTGGCGGGCAAGTGGTCGTGGTCAATGAGCCACACCAACACAGCGCGCTCAAGCGCCTGGATGCCGAGCTGGCTGAGGCCTTCGGCAAGCATATCGTAGTGCCGATCAAGACGGGCAATCGCACTGATGCTGTGCTGCTGCTTGGTCGCTCTTTGGTGCAG
>RFIM01000080.1 GCA_003695215.1 Chloroflexota bacterium | reverse complement strand
TGCGCGTCAAGCGGCTGTTCAGCGCGCTCTTGGCGCGCCAAAAAGACCTGACTGTGCGGCTTGCGCCATTTCTTGCGCTGACTCTCACGCAGCGACCTGAAGACCGAGATGTTCAGCTCACGTGCGTGGGCGATCACGCAGGGATCGGCGCTGATGAGCGCGAGACGCACGCCACGCCGTGCTGCTTCGCGCTGTAGCAGCAGCAGGTCCAGCTTGCGCTGCAGAATGCCGCCTTGGCGCGGCAGAATCAGCAGCACGCGCTCCGCTTTGACGAATGCCAACTGGTCGCGCGCCGAGATCACGTCATCGTATGGCTCTAGCTGGATGATCTGCAGCCGCATCCCGCTTGCCTGAAGCTCAACTTGCCTTTGTGCGCTCGATAAAAGCCGCAAGGCTGACTAAATCTGTGATCGGCACGCCTTCGGCTTCGCGATCAATGCGCTTGAGCAAGCCTGTCAGCACGTCTTTTGAGCCGAGCTCGAGGAAAGTCCGTGCGCCGAGCGCGCGCAAAGCCTGAATCGATTCTGTCCAGCGCACAGGGCCTGTCAGCTGCGCGCTCAGCTCAGCCATGATGGCCTCAGGCGAAGTCAAGGGCGCCGCTGTAGTATTGCCAATCACTGGGAAGCGCGGCGCGCGAAAAGTGACCGACTCCAGCGCCTGCTGGAACGCCTCAGCCGCGCTCTGCATGAGCGGCGAATGCGCCGCCACACTAACTGCCAGCTTCACAGCGCGTTTGATGCCGCGCGCCTTCGCCAAAGCAATTGCAGCTTCAACAGCGCTCTCGGCGCCGCTGATGACCACTTGGCCAGGGCAGTTGTCGTTCGCCACAACAACAGGCGCGCCGCTTTTAGCGCTAGCGGCCTCACAAATGTCTCGCACCTCTGCGATTTCGGCGCCGAGCAATGCTGCCATAGCGCCGCGCTGAGCCGCGCCTGCTTGTGCCATCAACTGACCGCGCAAGCGCACAAGGCGCAAGCCATCTTCCAGGCTGAGCGCCTCAGCAGCTGTGAGCGCTGTGAACTCGCCAAGGCTATGGCCAGCGGCGGCTAGCGGCTTGAGCGGTTGACCATCATTGAGCGTCGTTTCTAGCGCGCGCAAGGCTGCCAGGCCTGCAATATAGAGCGCAGGTTGTGTATTCTCAGTCTGATCGAGCGCCGCCGCGTCCTCGAAAACTTGTGAGAACGGCTCGCCGTAGACCTGATCGGCTATATCGAAAATCTCAGCGGCGCGTGCGTAGCTGCGCCTGAAGCTGAGCGCCATGCCAGCTGCCTGTGAGCCTTGACCTGGGAAGAGCAGCGCTGTTCGCGACCAATCGATCATCTTCAATCCTCTCTGAGCGCGCCCGTCTTTTGGTAGACAGCGCGCGTGCCATTCACCATCTTGGAAACACTGAATTCCGCCTGCAGGCGCGCCGCGCCGTTCGCGCCGAGCCGCTGTGCCAGAGCGCGATCCGAGAGCAAGCGCGCCATGTGAGCGGCAAGGCATTCTACATCACGCGGCGCACACAGCAAGCCTGTCTCGCCATCGACCACGATCTCCGGCAAGGCCGAGACGTTCGAAGCGATGATCGGCAAATGCGCCGCCATCGCCTCTAACAGCACCAAGCCGAAGCCTTCCCATAGCGACGGCATCAGGAAGATATCAAAGGCGCTCATGCGCTCAGCCGCGTCAGCGCGCCAACCTGCGAAGTGTACATGCGCCGCCACGCCGAGCATCTCCGCCTCAGCGCACAGAGACTCGCGCAGCGGGCCATCTCCGACGATCACGTAATGTGCCTCAGGAAAGCGCGCCAGGACCTGCGCAAAGGCGCGTAGCGCAAAAGACAAGCCTTTCTGCTCGATCAGACGGCAAACCGAGCCAAACACAGGCGCATCTAAGGGAATGCCCAGCTCAGCGCGGAAAGCTGCGCGCATAACCAGATTCGGCAAGCGTGGCGCTATGCCGTAGTGCACGGTATGCACTTTGTGCGGCGGCGCCCATTCCACAGCGATCATGAAGCGCCGCACAGCCTCGCTGATGGCAATGCCAGCTGTCACGCGGCGCCACAGATAGGCTTGCACCAGGCGGATCGGCAAGCGACGCCTGAACGGATCGTCATTATGCCCTGAGGTATAAATGTGAGGCACGCCTGCGCGCAAGGCCGCCGGAAGGCCGTGCCAATCGGCATGGATCAGGTGCGTGTGCACAGCCTCAGCGCCAAGAGCGCGCAGCCGACCGCTCAGCTGACCGATCAGCCGCAGATCGAGATCGCCACGAATGCTGACCAGCTCGGTCGGCACGCCTAGCGCGCTCATCTGCGCCGCATAGGCGTACATCGGCTTCTCAGGCTCGCACAGCACAATCAGCCGCACATCCAGGCCGCTCTCGGCTAGCTGTGGCAAGAGCGCCAATAGGTGATTCTCCGTGCCTGCCACGCCCGTCATCTTGGCAAGATGGACGACTCGCACAGCGCTCACACTTCCAGGATTGCAGGGCGCGCGATCGGCTGACCGTCTATTGAGACTGTCAGAGTCGGGAAGCCTTCCATTGCTGTCAGGATCTCGACGCCGTTTTCGGTCAACAGGATGCTATCTTCGCTCTTGACGCCGCGAATAGATGGATTCCAAGCGAACATCTGGTTGACGGCGATAGGCGTCTGCACGTCAGGGCGCGCCACGACTTCGCGCGGCGCATAGCCTGCGCTGCCGCCTTGATGATGTTCATCGATCGCCTCAGGGTAGCCTTCATCGGCATAGGCTTCGCGTGCCACAGCGAAGAGATCGCCCAAGGTGCGCCCTGCCTGCGTGCCAAGAATCAGCCGCGCGTCCACACGCGCACAGGCTTCAGCTTTGCGCCGCAATTCATCAGGCATCGCGCCGAAGTGCAC
>RFIM01000079.1 GCA_003695215.1 Chloroflexota bacterium | reverse complement strand
TTTGGCGCCTTGCAAGCGCGGGCGCGTCTCATCTACCAGCACGTGCAGCCGCTTGCCCTGCAGATGCGCCGACCGAATCACGCCTAGGGCCGTTCCCCACATGACTGTAGCCAAGCTGCCTGTGTTGCAGTGATGGATGATGGTTGCCTGTTCGGGCACCAGCGCCGCGCCATGTTCACCAATGCGCTGATTGATGCGCACGTCTTCATCGGCAATGCGCTGCGCCTGCGCTAGGAGCGCCTGTTTGAGCAGCGCTACGTCCTGCTGCTCAGCCCGCTCAAAGTGCGCCAACATCTGCGCCACTGCCCACGAGAGATTGACGGCGGTCGGGCGCGCTTTGCGCAGCACCTCAGCCGCCTCGGCTAAATCGGCGCCTAGCGCTTGCCGATCGCGTGCTGTGCTGCGCTGGGCCGCCAAGGCCATGCCGAAAGCCGCCGCTGCGCCAATGGCAGGCGCGCCGCGCACCACCATGTCCCGAATGGCCTCGGCAACTTCTGTGTAGGTTTGATAGCGTACGATCTCGAAAGTCTCGGGCAGTTTGCGTTGATCGATCAGGCAGAGCTGACCATCTTCCCAGAAAACTGTGCGTGTCTCAGCGATCATCGCATCGTCAACTCAAGCGCGTGCTGCATTGCGTTATACTCAGCTTGCTATGGCCAGAAATTATAGCACGTTCGCCAAACATCTCTTGCCACGCTTGGCGCTTTTAGGCTTATGCCTGCTGCTAGTGCGTGCGCCGTATCCTTTGGCGCTGCGCGAGGCATTACAGCGCGGCGCCGCAGCCTTTGAGCGCGGCGACCTGGGCATCGCGCTAGAGGCTTATCATCAAGCGCTCATCTTCTGGCCCGACGATGCCTTCAGCCTGCAACGGCTCTATCAAATCGCCATGGCAGCGCGCCGCTACGATTTAGCAAGCGCTTACCTGAAGCCATGGACTGCGCATCACGGTTATTCTGCGCGCGTGCATCGCGCTTGGGCTGATTGGTTCGCAGCGCAGGGCGATGCATACGCTGCTGATGCGCACAGGCGGGCTGCTTTGCAAGGCACAGCCGCTGATGTGCCGCTCTTGCGCGCGCTCGCCGATTCGGCCTTGAGTCGGCGTGCTTGGCAACGCGCTATCGAATATCTCGAGCGCGCTGAGGCGCTCGCCGCTGACGCGCCTGAGGTGCGCTTTGCGCTGGCAGCCTTGCTCTTGCCTGAGCAGCCGCAAAAGGCAGCTGACTTACTCGCCGCTCTGCCTGAGAGCACTACTGCGCAGACCTTGCGCGAGCTGCTCGCCGCGCATGGGCAGGAGTCGGCTGCGCTATTCGCCTTCCGCTGCGGTCTGGCGCTGATTGAGGCGGGCCAATGGCGCTATGCTGAGCGAGCGCTGCATTTCGCCAATGCGCAAGGCAGCGATCTGCCTGCAGCGCGCGCTTTTCTCGGCTTGGCGCAGAGCATCAACGGTCGTGATGGCGCGCCACTGATCGAGCAGGCAGTCCAAGCGGCGCCTGATGACGCGTTTGTGCAGTACGCAGCAGGTCTCTATTGGCGTCGGCAAGGCGATTTAGATCAGGCCTTAATGGCCTTACGCTTGGCTTATGCGCTAGATTCACAGAACGCTGCGCTAGCAGCCGAGATCGGGCAAACCTATCGGCAAGGTGGCAATTTGGCTGAAGCAGCGCGTTGGCTGAATAATGCAGTGCGCCTTGCGCCTGAGAACGCCGAGCTGCGCCGCGCGCTGGCTGCCTTTTACGCCGACGAGAATTACGCTCTGAACGGCGAAGGCCTGGCTTTCCTGCGCCAGTCGCTAGCTGCCTTGCCCGCTGATGCCGAGATCGCCGCCAACTATGGTTATGCGCTGCTCTATAACGCGCAAGTGCAGCTGGCTTATGCCGAGCTGCAGCGCGCCATCGCACTAGATAGCCAGAATCCGCGCGCACGCTACTATTTCGCTGTGCTGCTAGAGCATCAGGGCGATGCACAGGGCGCTATCGAGAGCTATCGCTTCGTTTACCAGCATGCTGAGGACGCGCTCAAATGGCGCGCTGAGCGCGCGCTGCAGCGGCTCGGTGCGCCATTGCCTTAAAATTTTACAAGTTTTTTACGCTTCAGGCGCCACAGCGCTTGCAGAGCGCTGCGCATTCCGTACAATTGGCAAGCAGAAGGCGAGACTTTCCCGAAAGGACAAGCTCATGTTACATAAAGCCTTACGCAGACTGTTGATTCTGGCCTTGGTTGTGATTGCGTTGGGCGCTGCAGCGAGCAGCGTTCAGGCGCAAGGTAATCGAGAGCGCATCAGATTGAACATCGCGCCGCGCATGAGAGCGCTTGACCTGATCCGTCAGCTGCGCGCTGAGAATCTAATTCCTGTCGGTGGCTCGCAGCAATTGACTTTGCCGCGCGCTGTGATCAACGTCCGCAATCAAGGATTCTGGTATTTTCCCATTGGGCGCGGCACTGCGCTGCGCGATTTCGTGCTGCATTTTGAGATGCGCGCCGCTGAATTGCCAAGCGAGACCAATGGTTGTGGCATGGCGTTCCGCATCATTGGCGATGATGACTTCAGCTACGTGATGCTGACCAGAGATCGGCGCGTCATCTTGATTCAGAGAGATCGTGGCGAGAACATCGTCGAGTTCAATCAAGTCATTGACGATCTAGAAGGTATCGATGCGACTACTTATCAGCTAGATGCAACACAGCTGCACTTTGTGACACTGGTCGCCAATGGCAATGAGCTGATACTTTTCCTGAACGGCGTCGAGATCACGCGCAAGACCACGGCGCGCTCAGTGCGCGGGCGCTTCGCCACGATGCTCTTCAACGAAGAAGGCAATTTGAGCAACACTGAGTGCCGCTACAGCAACATCTTTGCTTGGAGCTTGCAGTGATTATCAGGTGAGCTGAGCCGCTCACGATCCGCGAAGGATCGCTGAGATAGGCCGCAGCCTGCCAAAGCGCTGCAGCCTATGCAGACTACTTAGGCCTCATCAGCGCTCAGCTCGTCCAAGACTGCCTCGATCGCTTGCGCCACTTGCTCCAGATCGGCTTGTGAGATAACCAGCGGCGGCAACAAACGCAGGACAGTCAGGCCTGCGGGCAGCGCTAGGATGCCCTTGCTCTGCAGCGCCTTCAGCACAGGCGCAACTTTGCCGCGCAGCTCGATGCCGAAAAGCAAGCCAAGTCCGCGCACCTCACGCACGTGCGCGCGGAAGCGTTGTGGCAGGTCGCCCAAGCGCGCCATCAGGAAATCGCCGAGCGCAGCAGCGCGCGCAGGCAAATTCTCCTCAATCAGCACGTCTATAGCTGCACGCGCGGCGGCGCAGCCCAACGGATTGCCGCCGAAGGTCGTGCCGTGAATGGCAGGCTGTAATTGGCCGACGCGCTCGCCGATCAGGCAGGCGCCGAACGGCAGCCCGCCTGCAATGGACTTAGCCACAGGCATTAAGTCGGGCGAGAGATCGTAGTGTTGATGCGCGAACATACGCCCTGTGCGCCCGAAGCCTGTCTGCACTTCATCGATGATGAACAGCGCGCCACGTTCGTGGCAGAGTGCCTGTAAGCCGCGCAGATAGTCGCCACTGGCAGGGCGCACGCCGCCTTCACCTTGGACTACCTCGACTATGACTGCCGCAGTCTGTTCGGAGATCGCCGCTGCAGCCGCTGCCAGATCGTTGAAAGGCACGTGGGTGTAATTCGGCACGAGCGGCGCGAAAGGCTCGCGGTATTTTGGCTCCCACGTGGCCGAAAGCGCGCCCATCGTCCGCCCATGGAAGCCGCGCATCGCTGCCACGATGTGCGTACGCCCTGTGGCGAATTTGGCGAATTTGAGCGCTGCCTCAACGGCCTCAGCGCCGCTGTTACACAAGAAAGCGCGCGGCATGCCCGCCAACTGCGTGAGCTTCTGCAACAACAGCGCGCGCTGATCGTTGTAGAACAGCTCAGGGCAGCTGATCAGCACGCGCGCCTGCGCTTGAATCGCCGCCACCACTTTCGGATGCGCGTGGCCGACGTTCGCAGCGCCCTGGCCGCCAACACAATCAATGTAGCGCCTGCCATCAGCGTCCCAGAGATAGGCGCCTTCGCCGCGCACAACGGTCAAGGCGCGCTTGGCATAGACGCCGCTGCTGTGCGCTTCCTCAAGCGCCATGTAATCCACATGGCTCAGCACTTCAGTCATGTGTGATCGCCGTCCCTTCGCCTGCTAGAGCCGTCTGAAGCGGCTGTGGACGACGCGAATCAGCTAGCAGGATGCGCTGCACGCCGCCTTCAAGCGCTTCTTGGGCTGCTAAAATTTTCTTCTTCATGCGCCCGCCCGCTAGCTCAAGGGCGCGCTCCAGATGCGCCCGTGGCACATGCCGCACCAGGCTGCTCTCATCAGGGAAGCGCGCCAAGAGGCCTGGCACATTAGTCAGGATGACCAGAGTCTCAGCTCTGAGCGCTGTGGCGATCATGGCTGCGGCGCGGTCGCCATCGACGTTGAGCGGCTCGCAGGCTTGGCTGATCGCCAAAGGTGCGATCACAGGTAGGTAGCCGTTCGCCAGCAGCAGCTGCAGCAGCTCAGCGTTGATCCGCTCAATTTTGCCCGTGAAGTCATCGCGCACGATGCGCTGGCGCCCGTTGCTCGGATCGATGACGCGCACGGCATCTTTGCGTTGCGCCGCCATCAGGCGTCCATCTACACCGCTCAAGCCGAGCGCGTTCACGCCAAGTGCTTGTAGCTTCGCTGTCAGGGTCGTGTTCACCTGCCCATTGGCCGCCATAACGTAGAGCTCGAGCGTCTCAGGATCGGTATAGCGGCTGACATGACCGCTAGGCGATTGCAAAGTGCGGCGCGGCACGCCAACGCGCTCGCTCAGCCGATCTACAGCCGCTGAGGTGCCGTGAACAAGCACCAAGCGCTTGCCAGTGTGCGCCAACACAGCCAAATCCGCGCAAACGGAGTCCACGTCCACGCCTGCGCCACCACCTACCTTGACCACGATGATCTCAGACATGCGATTTCCCCACTTTTTTGCCGATCTCAAGGTTGGCTGTTGACTTACGCGCCACAGCCTGCTACAATCGTATTCGATCCGAAGCGCCCCATTCGTCTAGCGGCCCAGGACGCGGCCCTCTCAAGGCTGAAACAGGGGTTCGAGTCCCCTATGGGGCATCCGCAGGTGCCTGCTCAGTTGAGCAGGCACCTTGTGTTATCATCAGGCGCGCAAAACCGCATTCAGCTGTTTCTCAGCCGCCTTGATGATCCTCGCCCGCACAGCTGCCACTTCCTTATCGGTCAGCGTACGATCGGCCTGATAGGTCAGCGCGTAAGCCAAGCTCTTCTTGCCTTCGGCCAGCGGCGCGCCGCGATAGACGTCGAACAGGCGCACCTCGCGCAGTAAGGCACCGCCTGCCTCGCGAATGACCGACTCTAGCGCAGCCGCCGTGACCGATTCGTCCACCACTAGCGCGATATCTTCATAGACAGGCGGCGTGGTCGGCAAGGGCTGAATGCGATCAATGAGCGGAATCTCAGCCGTGAGCGCCTCGAAGTCCAGCTCACAAGCGATGACAGGCAAGTTGATCTCATAGCGCTCGCGCACTAGTGGATGCACCTCGCCCATGAAGCCGATCCGTTCTTCGCGCAGGTAGAGCGCCGCACAGCGCCCTGGGAAGTACGTCGGATGCGCTTCTGCCTTGAAGGTGAGTGCCTTGGCGCCACCGCGCAGGCGCAAGCTCTGGCAAAGCGCTTCGAGAATGCCCTTCAGGTCGTAGAAATCCATCAGCGGCGCATTTTTCGGCGTCACTTCGCCGCGTTGCCAGGAGGAAAGTTCGCGGGTGCCGCACAAGGCGATCGCCAGTCGGCGCGGCTCATCAGGCAAGGCCGAATCGGCGCGCTGCAAAAAGACGCTGCCGATCTCGAATAGCCGCAAGTGCGTGCTGTGCCGCAAGTTCTCAGCCACGTTCACCAACAAGCCGTTCAGCAAAGTCTGGCGCATGACCGTGCGCTCAGCGCTGATTGGATTCGCCAAACGCACGTAATCGAACGCATCGGCGCCATCGAGCGCAGGCATGTTCGGCGCGATCAAGCGCGCTTCAGCTTCAGGCGTCGTCAGGCGATAGTTGATCACCTCGCGCAGGCCGAGCTGCGCCAGAATGTCGCGGCTGCGCTCTTCGCGCAACAGCGCTTCATCGGCCGCTTGCTCGGGCAGCGCATCTTCGATCAGCGTATCAGGGATGCGATCGTAGCCGTAGATGCGCGCAATTTCTTCGCATAGATCGGCGATTCCGATCTGCCCTGTGCCGATATCGACGCGATGATCGGGCACGCTCACGCGCAGAAGATCGCCTATCGGCTCAACGCCGAATTGCAGGCGCGTCAGGATGCCGCTGACCGTCTGAGCGTCCAATGCGACGCCAATCAGGCGCTGCACTTCGCGCAAGGGCAGATCGATCACAATTGGCGGCACAGGCTTCGGATAGATATCGATCACGTTCCGCGTGATGCGCGCTTGCGCGCCGCCTAGCAGGCGCATCAGCTCGGCGCCACGCCCAATAGCGCGCCGTGCTTGCTCAGGATGCACGCCACGCGAGAAGCGCACGCCTGCCTCGCTGCTCATCTTCTGCACGCTCATGGTGCGCCGAATGTTGATGTAGTTCCAGCTGGCCACTTCCAGCAGCACGTTGCGCGTCGTCGGCTGAATCTCGCTCTCAGCGCCACCCATGATTCCGCCCAAGCCTAGCGGACCTTCACTATCGCACACTAAGACGGTCTGATCGTCCAGGACGCGCTTGACGCCATCAAGCGTCTCCAGCACCTCGCCTGGCCTGGCACGTCGTGTGAGGATGCGCGGCGGCTTGCCGCCTGAGCGCCGCAACAGCACGTCATAATCGAAGGCATGCATCGGCTGGCCGAGTTCGAACATGACGTAGTTGGTCACATCCACGATGTTGTTGATGCTGCGCACGCCAACAGCTTCCAAGCGGCGCCGCAGCCAGCTTGGCGAAGGCGCGATCTGCACATCGCGTATCAAAATGGCGCAAAAACGCGGATTGAGCAGGCTATCTTGAATCTCAACGCTGAAGAATTGCTCGCTCGGCTCGTCTGTGCCCTGATAGGCGTAGGAAGGCTCGCGCAGCGTCTGCCCTGTGAGCGCAGCGACTTCACGCGCCACGCCCAGAATGCCGTAGGCGCGCGCCATGTTCGGCGTCAGGTCGATCTCGAAGATCACATCGCCCAAAATATCCACTAAAGGCGTGCCGAGCGGCGCTGAGACGTCATCGAGGATCAAGATGCCTTCATGATCCTCGCCCAAGCCCAGTTCCTTCGCACTACAAACCATAGCCCGATTCGGAATGCCGCGCAGCACCTTCTCTTTCAAAACCATGCGCTGACGCCCTTCGGCGTGGCCGTCATAGACCTCAGCGCCTTCTAGCGCCAGGGCCACATACAGTGGCGGCTTCAATTCGCCCTGCCCTGCGTACGGATACAGGTTCGGCGCACCTGTGACCACCTGTTCGAGCGTCCCGACGCCGTAATCCACCATCGCCAACACCAGTCGGTCGGCATTCGGATGCGGCCTGACTTCGCGCACGGCGCCCAGCACGATTTTATCCGACGCCCAGACTAGATGATCGGATGGCGGCACGTTGATGCCCATCGGCGCCTGACCTTGTGGCACGCCGATGTACTCGATCGCCTTGACTTCTAGGCCCGCTAAAGTCAGGCGCTCGGCTAATTCTTCGGCGCTGATCGTGATCGGCACGTACTCCTTGAGCCAAGAGAGCGGCACGCGCATAGCTAGAGCAGTCTCCTATTGCGGGAAAATGGCATGTGTTGCGTTTGATGCGTCAGATTGTACCAAAAATTGGCGCGCTAGGTGAGTGTTTGTAGAAATCTCCAGCTAACGGCTTGCCGCAACGGCGCTTGCCATGCTAAGTTTGCCCTTTGATGGATAGCGAGAGAGGAAAGACGCTTATGCACCTTAAGAAGCGCATTGGGCTAGTCGTTGTGGTAGCGCTTGGTATGATTTTCGGCCTCAGCACACTGCTGACTCAGGCGGCGTTGCCTGCGCCAAGCGTCAGCGCACAAGCTCGCGTAGCATTCTCGCCTGCGCTGGAGCGCGTCGGCGAAGGCTTCACTTTACCGCTGTTCCTGACGCATGCCGGCGATGACAGCGGGCGCATCTTCGTGGTAGAGAAAGGCGGCACTATTGCCTTGCTGGAGAATGGCAGGCGCGGCACGGTCTTCCTGGATATCAGCGACAGAGTGCGCGCCAGCGGCTATGAGCAAGGCTTGCTCGGCTTGGCGTTTCATCCGAACTACGCGCGCAACGGTTACTTCTACGTCAACTACACCAATCGGCAAGGGCATACCGTGATCGAGCGCTACAGCGTCTCGTCAAGCGATCCGAATCGCGCCGATCCGAACAGCGCTAAGCGCATCCTGCTGATTGAGCAGCCCTACGCCAATCACAATGGCGGCATGATCGCTTTTGGGCCTGATGGCTTCTTGTACATCGGCATGGGCGATGGCGGCAGCGCTAACGATCCGCTGGGCGCAGGGCAGAATAAGCGCACACTGCTGGGCAAGATTCTGCGCCTTGATGTAGATAACGGCGATCCATACGCCATTCCAACAGGCAATCCATACGCAGATGGGCGCGAAGGCTTGGCGGAAATCTGGTCAATCGGCTGGCGCAATCCGTGGCGCTTCAGCTTCGATCGGCTGACGGGCGATAAATACATCGCGGATGTCGGTCAGAATCGCTATGAGGAAGTGCACCTCGAGCGGCGCGGCGCGCCAGGCGGCTTGAACTACGGTTGGAACATCATGGAAGGCAAGCACTGCTTCGCGCCGCGCACAGGCTGCAATCCGAACGGCTTGCAAATGCCTATCGCCGAGTACGATCACAGCCAGGGCATCTCGATCACAGGCGGCTATGTCTATCGCGGCAAGGCCTTCCCGCGCATGCAAGGCTACTATTTCTTCGCCGATTTCGGCTCGACCAAAGTCTGGGCGCTGCGCGAGGTGCGCGCCAATGAGTGGGAGATGACCGAGATCATGAGCGCGCGTTTCCCTGTCAGCTCGTTCGGCGAAGATGAAGACGGCGAACTCTACCTAGTCGATTTCGGCGGCGGCACTATTCACCGTCTGATCGACCGCGAATAAGCGCCTGCTTCACAAGCTGGCTTTGATTCGCTCTGCCAGCTGGCGCGTGATGCCTTTGACCTGCATCAGCTCCTCAATGCTGGCAGCGCGAATCTTCTCAATGTCTCTATCGAAAGCTTCCAAGAGCGCCTTGCGCTTCGCTGCGCCGATGCCGTGAATGCTCTCCAAGCGGCTGACTACGCCGCGCTTGGTGCGTTGCTGCCGATTGGCTGTGATGGCGAAGCGATGCGCCTCATCGCGGACGCGCTGCACTAGGTAGAGCGCTTGTGAGCGGCGCGGCAACAAGATTGAATGGGCTTGAGTTGGCACGAACAGCTCTTCTTCACGCTTAGCAAGCGCGCATACAGGCACCTGATCGGCTAAGTGGAATTGCTGTAGCACTTCTAGGGCCACGTTCAGCTGCCCTTTGCCGCCATCGACGATCAGCAGGTCGGGCAGGAGCCGCCAAGTGTCTTCTTGGCCTTTTTTGCCAATTGGCGTGGTGCTGAGTGCGCCGCTGATGGCATCGGCGTAGCGCTGGAAGCGCCGCGTGAGCGCCTCGCGCATGGCCTGGAAGTCATTCGGTTCGCCAATCGTGCTGACCGACTTGATATTGAATTTGCGATACTCAGCCTTGCGCGGCACGCCTTGCACAAAAACCACGCGGCTAGCGACCGTCGCCGTGCCTTGCAGCGTGGAAACATCGAAGCACTCGATACGGTTCGGCGGCGCGGGCAGATTCAGCGCGCTCTGTAGCTCGGCCAGAGCTTCGGTCTGTTTGTTGGTATCGCTAGCCCATTGCGCGCGCAGCATGGCGAGAGTCTCTTGTGCGTTCTCAAGCGCGATCCGCACCAACTCTGCTTTGCTGCCGCGTCGTGGCACGCTGAGCGCCACTTTTTTGCCGCGCTTGCTGCGCAGCCACTCCTCAAGCAGCTTTGCCTCAGCAGCTTCTTCGGGCAACAGCACTTCCTCAGGCACTTGCGCCGCGTTTTCGTAAAATTGCAGCACGAATTGGCGCAATATCTCAGCTGCGTCGGTCTCAGCTGCGCCATCAAGCAGGAAATGCTCACGCCCGATCAGACGCCCGCCACGGATGAAGAGCACCTGCACGCAGGTATCATTTTTCTCCTGAGCAAAGGCGATCACATCCTGATTGACGTGAGCCGGCAAGACGACCTTTTGCCGCTCCACGATGCGCTCCATCGCCTTCAGCCTATCGCGCAGTGCCGCAGCACGCTCAAATTGCAGCGCCGCAGCGGCTGCATTCATCTCCTCGCGCACTTGGCGGATGATCGCATCGCTCTGGCCGCTGAGAAAGTCCATCAGGCCTTGTAAATTGGCGCGATACTCCTCACGGCTGACCTTGCCGATGCACGGCGCATTGCACAGCTTGATATCGTAGTACAAACAGGCGCGTTCGTCCTTGCCTGTGATAGCACGGTCGCAAGTTAGGTAGGGAAAGGCGCGCCGCAGCACGTCGAGCGTCTCGCGCACGCTCCAAGCTGAGGTGTACGGTCCGAAATAGCGCGAGCCGTCCTGTTCAAGGCGGCGCGTGATCTCCACACGCGGGAAATCTTGCGCCCAGCGCACAGCGATGTAAGGATACTTCTTATCGTCCTTGAAGCGCACATTGTAGCGCGGCTGATGCTCGCGGATCAGGTGATATTCAGTGTGCAGCGCGGCAATTTCATTGGGCAGGACGATGAAATCGATGTGGGCGATCTCTTCACGCAGGCGCAGCGTCTTAGGATCGGTCACGCCGCTATCGAAATAGCTGCGCACGCGGTTGTGCAAGTCCACGGCCTTGCCGATGTAAATGATCGTGCCTTCAGCGTCTTTCATCAGGTAGCAGCCGGGCTTGTGCGGCAAGTTCTTCAAGATGGCTTGTAGGTGTTCAGGCACAACGAAGCTCATAGGTGCTATCAGTTCAAGTACAAGCTCGGGCGCGGCGGAAAAGCCGTTGGCCGAATTTCAGTCATCAAGCGCAGCATGGCACGCGCGCGCTTGGCGAACGGCTCAGCATCCTCGCGGGCGCTGACCTCAAGCGCTTGGCGCCACAACTGCCAATCAGCTGTTTCGCGAGTGAGCGCATAGCGCTTGCTATAGCACACGGCGCGCAGCCAAGCGCTACGCGCTCGTTCAAAGGCCTGTGCAGGGCATTTGGCAGCGCGCAACCAATCCTCAGCAGCCTGCAGACGGTCGCCGCGGGCAGTGTAGAGCGCGGCGCGGCGCGCATAGCCTGTACGGCGCTCAGGCTGCAGAGCAATGGCGCGGTTGTAGGCATTCAACGCGCCTTCAAGATCTTTCAGCTTCTCTTCGCAAATCCAGCCTGCCAATAGGTAGGCTTCATAACGGCTTGGCACGGCGCGCACGCGCTTCTGCAGGCTTTGCAGCGCCTCCAGCGCCTTTTCAGGCTCTTGCAGGCGCACGTACAGATAGGCGCATTCCAGATAGCCTGCTGCCCAATCGGGCTGTTCATCCAAGCCAACTTGCAGATCGAGGATGGCGTCTTCGTGCAGGCCGTAGCGGCTGTACATGCGCGCGCGCGCCAAACGCGCCTCGGGATGACGTGGCGAGAGCCGTACGGCATGTTCAGCGTCGTCGACTGCCATATCCAGCTGGCCGATGCCTGCGTAAAGCGCGCTGCGCACTACGAAAGCGCTGGTCAGGTCTGGCACTAGCGCAATAGCGCGATTGGTGCACAGCAGCGCCTGGCGCAGCCTGCCCAGCGCTGCCAATTGGCGCGCCTGGTTGACCAAACGCCGCGCCTCCACGTGTGGGCTGAGCACGTGTGCGCCCATGCCGAGAATTGCCAGCCCGAACGCTGCTATCCATAGGAACACCTGACCGCTGAGCATGCCGCCAAAGCAAACAGCAGCCGCGCTCAGCAGGCAAAGCGTGCCGATCTGATCCATGCTGCGTCCGTCCAAGTTTTGGCGCGCACGGCGCAGCATGCGTCTATTCAGGAACTGATTCAAGCTCATGCCGCTTATAACAAATACTCACCGCCATCTACGCGCAGCGTCACGCCTGTGATGAACGGCTGCGCTGCCAGAAATACAACAGCTTCTGCCACATCGTTAGGATGCCCTGTCGTGCCGATGGGCAAACGCTCGCCAATTTGCTGCCAGGCTTCAGGCGAATTGCCTTCATCGCGCAGGACAGGCCCGGGCGCTATGGCGTTCACGCGCACTTTGCTGCCCAGCTCTAGCGCAAAGGCTTCGGTCAGCTTGACTAGCGCCGCTTTTGAGACGCCGTGCAGCGCGTAGGCGCGCCAATTGCGGAAAGCGCTCAGATCGGCGATGTTGATGATCGCGCCGCCTGATTCTTGTGCCAGCATCAAGCGCGCTGCGCTCTGAGCGCATAAAAACGGCGCTGTCAAGTTGATCATCAGCGTGTTGTGCCACTCTGCCAATGATGCAGCCATCAAGGTTTGGCGTGGAAAGATCGCCGCATTGTTGACCAAGAGATCGAGCCTGCCAAAACGCGCCTGGATTTGCTCAAAGAGCATCGCGATCTGCGCAGGGTCGCCTAAGTCAGCGCGCACGATCTGCGCTTGGACGCCATGCGCTGCAATCTGCGCCGCAGCCGATTCGGCTTCAGGCGCGCTAGCAGGGCTGCCATAATGCACTACCACATGCATGCCGCAAGCCGCCAAGCGCAAGGCGATGTGCCTGCCAACACGCCGCGCTGAGCCTGTCACCAGCGCTACTTTCCCGTGCAGGTCAATGGGCGTTCCTGTTGTCATCGCACACCTATTGTTTATAAGGCAGAAGGTACTGTGTGCGCGTTACCACTAGCGGATCGCTGGGCAAATAGGTCAGGCTCAGGCGCGTGCCTTCGGGCGTATTCTCGAATTCAGCCTGACTGACCATCTCGCGGTACTCGTAAGGCGTGCCGTTGACCAGGTAGCGGAATACTAGCCAGTACTGCTTTCGGATCGGATTGTCAGGATTCTGATTCTGTTCGCGCCTGATCACCTCTGCCTGCACGCTGATGCCCTCGGCCGCCAAGCGCCGCATCAGCGCTTCTTCTTGGCCGCGCATCGCGCTATAGCCAATGATGCCGATCACCAGCAGAGCGATTGCGAGCACCAACACAACAATGCCAACTGGACTCATTTTCATCACTAGTTCCTGAAGAAATTGCGCATGATGAACCAGACATTGGCAGGCCGTTCAGCCAGCCGACGCATGAAGTACGGATACCACTCAGTGCCGTAGGGCACATAGACGCGCACTTTGTAGCCTTCAGAGGCTAGCGCTAGCTGCGCTTGGCTGCGCACGCCATAGAGCATTTGGAATTCAAAGCCATCTTTGGGAATGCCTTGTGCGGCTGCATAAGTTTTGACGGCATTGATCATGTTATCGTCGTGCGTTGCCACGCCGATGTAAGCGCCACGCTCACGCGCTTCAGGTGAGAGGTAATATTCGGCTAGCTTGATGAAATTGGCATCCACGGCGCGCTTCTGTGGGAAGGCGATGTGTGGCGGCTCTTTATAGGCGCCTTTGCACAGGCGAATGTTAGCGCCTTCTGCAGCCAGAGCGCGCACGTCTGCTTCGCTGCGGAACAGATACGCCTGAATGACTACGCCAACATTGCGGAAGCCGTGCTCATTGCGTAGAGCGCGGTACAAACGCAAGGTCTGCTCAGTATAGGCAGAGCTTTCCATATCGATTCGGACGAAGTTGCCGTATTCCAAAGCGCGCTCGAGAATGCAGCGCATGTTATTCAGGCACAACGCAAAACTGATGTCGAGCCCGAGCTGAGTCAGTTTGAGCGAGACGTTGGAGTTCACGCCTGATTCGGCGATAGCGTTCAGCAGATCGAGATAGTCCTGAGTGGCGCGGGCCGCGTCCATTTCAGTGACTACATTCTCGCCCAGGTGATCGAGCGTGGCGAGCAGCCCTTTGGCGTTCAGCGCACGGACAGCCTGAATGCCCTGAGCGAGCGTCTCGCCTGCCACAAAGCGGCGTGCCACGCGCTGCGCGCCAGGCAGGCGCATCAAAATTTTGCGCGCCGTCCGTGAGCGCGCCAAATAGAGAAAAAAAGATCGCATCAGCATGGCAGAATCCTTCACTTAACTCTATAAGCCAAATTATAGCATAGGCAGGCTATCTGTGCGGCATGAGTGCCCTGAAGGCTCGACAAAACGTTCGCTCGTGCGCAGTGAGCAGGCACATTGCGCGACTCTCGGCTACAATGAGCGCATCATCGGCATTCTCAGCATAGGCGAAGACATGACAGGCACACTTCTGAACGTAGTGACCATTCTAGCGGGCAGCGCGCTCGGCATCCTGATTGGCAGCCGCTTCTCAGCCAACATTCAGCAAAGCGTGGTGACAGGCCTTGGCTTAGTGACGCTCATCTTAGGCGTGCAGAACGCCTCACAGAGCGGCAATATCCTTGTGCCCTTGCTCAGCCTAGTGATCGGCACAATCCTTGGCGAAATCTCAGACGTTGACGGCAAGCTGAAGGCGCTTGGCGCCTGGCTGCAGGCGCGTTTTGCCAACGCCAAAGGCAGCTCGGAATCAGTCAACGCGGCGCGCTTGCGCTTCATCAGCGGCTTTGTCACAGCCAGCTTGGTCTTCGGCATCGGTCCATTAGCCATTCTTGGCTCGATTCAAAACGGCATCGATGCGGCCGATATTCGCCTGTTGGCGATCAAATCCACGCTGGACTTCTTCGCGTCGATCGCTTTTGCATCATCGCTAGGCATAGGCGTAGCTTTCAGCGCCTTGCCGATCTTCGCCATTCAGGGCAGTTTCGCACTGGTTGGCATGCTCCTGGCCGAGTCGGCGGGCGCGGCGCTTGGCGCTGATTCGCCGCTCATCCGCGAGTTGACGGCGAGTGGCGGTTTGATCCTGGTAGGCTTGGCGCTAGTGCTGCTAGAGGTGAAGCAGCCGCGCGTCGCCAACATGTTGCCTGCCTTGCTCGTGGCGCCGCTGCTGGTGTTGCTCGCTGCGCTCTTGGGCGTGCCGATCTATCCGTGATCAGCCGCCACTACATAAAAATAAGCCTGCGGGATTGTTCAGCGGCACGCGATAGTCAAAGGTGCGCCCTTCGTAGACGAAGATGAACTGCCAGCCTGGCGTGAGGACGTTATCAACGGCTTGCCCTGCGCGCGGGCAGTTCAACTGCGAGTTAGTGTACTCGCGGTAACGCCACGACCAACGCGAGCGCCGATTGTTGAAGCTCTCAAAAGTCAGGTTTGTCTCAAGGCGGCGGCTGAGATCGGCAAGGGCATCGTTGATGACAGCGGGCGGCTCTGTGTTGGCAGTGGCGCGTGGCGGCAGGGTCACTTGGAAGATGGCGCCTGTTGGATTGCTGCAAAAGCGCAGCGTGCTACGATCGTTGACGGCAACGCGATACTCATAGCGCACGCCACGAAAGATGAAGACGAACTGATAGCCGATCACCTTGCCAGGCGTCACTGCTTCGCCAGGACGCGGGCATTCAAGGCTACTATCGGCGAAATCCACGCCGCGCCATTCCCAGCGCGAGGTCGGATTGTTGAAATCGGCGAGCGTGAGCGTACGGCCGAGTCGGCGTCCGAGATCGGCCAGGGCGTCTTCAAAGGCAGGCGGCGGCTGCTGAGCCCAACTGGCCAGGCTCGGCACGATCAGCACAAACATCACAGCCGAGCTGAGCAGCCAGAGAAAATGCTTTTTCATGATAAACTCTCCGCAAGGGCAACCTAAACAGGCCTTAAGTGTAGCTCTTCCAAGGGCAGCGCAGCGTTCGAAGTGGCTTTGTGCACTTTAGAATAGCATTAGAGCGCGCTGCTCAGCGTTTGTGGCGCAACCAGGTTAGGGCGCCGCTCAGAATCTGCTCAGCAATCGAAGCAGGCTGCCGATCTGCGCGGCAACTTTCCCAGAGCGCGTCCAGTGCAGCCGCGTCGAACGAATTGGGCGCGCCAATGCCGACAATTTGTGTGCGCGGCTCGGCGCCATGCCAGGAGTCGTCCATTGTCAGTGTGATGCGCGTGCCGACGATCTGCAGCACGCCACGCCGCGTCGGATCGTCAGCTAAGTAGAGCAGCCCTTTAGCGCGATAGAACGTGTTCGGCAGTTGCCTGAGCGCTCGCTTGAGCGCCTTGAGCGAGAGCGGCGCAGCGCACTGCCAACTGTAGGCACTGAAGGTCAGGCTGTGATCGTGATGCGGATGATCGGCTCCGCTGCGTTCATGGACGTGCACCTCGCGTGTAGGACGCGTTAGAAGCTTGGCAGGGTCGAACCGACCTGTGTCCAGGAGCAAGTCAATAGGCACGCGCCCGAAACTGGTCTCGATCACACGCGCTGTTGGATATAGCCATTTGCGCTTCAGCGCAGCGATCTGCTCAGGCGTGACCAGATCGATCTTGTTGATCACGATCAGATCGGCGACAGTCAGCTGTTCGTAGGCCATGTAGGCGTTGGCGCCTTCAAGCTGCCCGAATTGCTCGGCATCCACAACGGCAACAATAGCGTCAAGGCGGATGCGATCGCGTAGCTCAGGCAGCTGGAAAGTCTGGGCGACTGAGACAGGGTCAGAGACGCCGCTCGGCTCGATCACAATATAGTCGGGTGGATCGGCGCGCTCGACGAGTTGTAGCGCGGCGCGCAGCAGATCGCCGCGGATAGTGCAGCAAACACAGCCATTCGCAAGGTTGATTTGCTCAGCTGTCGGCACGCCGACGATCAGCTGGGCGTCAATGTTGATGGCGCCAAAGTCATTGACCAGCACGGCAATACGCAAGCCGTGATCGCTGTTGATCAAGTGGTTGAGCAGCGTCGTCTTGCCTGCGCCAAGAAAGCCTGAGAGGATGGTCAAAGGAATGGGCGCGCTCGGTTTAGCGGGCATCATGCGTGGGAAGGCTCCTGGAATTTTCAACGTGATGGCAAGCAATTATAGCACGTCGAGGAAGGGCGAAAGTTTGTGGTAAATTTGCCCTTGACGCGTATAGGAGATGTGGTAAACTGATGAGCACGAAGCGCACTCAAGCGCGATAGGGC
>RFIM01000008.1 GCA_003695215.1 Chloroflexota bacterium | reverse complement strand
GCGCCGCCTGAGACGCCAACAGCGCCGCTCGCGCCTTGCCAACAGCTCCTCAGCCGCGAGCAGATCAGCGCGCTCTTGAGCATTGTAGTGAACACCGATCCTGTGCTTGAAGTGCGCGCTGCTGCGCAAGCGGCACGACGCTTGCTAGATGGCGTCACTTTGCCGCAAATGTTGAGTCAACGTGAGGGACTTATGCTCTCGACCATTGAGAAGATCATTTTTCTGCGCGAGGTCTCGTTTTTCGAAGGCATGACGGTCGATCAGCTGAAGGTGCTGGCGAGCGTGGCAGAAGAGCGGTTGTTTGCCGAGGATGAGGAGATCGTGGCGCAGGGCGCGCCGAGCGGCGTGCTATACGTGATCGTGCGCGGCAAGGTCGCGCTTGAGCGCGAAGGGCAGCGCAAAGGCTCGTCCTTGCGCATCGCTACCCTGGAAGCCTATGGTTACTTCGGCGAGATGGGCTTGTTCGACGAGAGTCCAGCTTCTGAGCGCGCCTTTGCCGTGCAAGATACGCTGTGCCTGGCATTGCGCCGCGAGCCGCTCATCGCGCTGACGCGCCGCTATCCCGATCTCTCGTTGCGCCTGATCCACGTGCTGAGTCGGCGCTTGCGCCAGGCGACCGATCGCATCGCCCAGCTGGCTGCAACGCGTCCGCGCGAATTGCACAAAGTCTTCGATCGGCTGGAGTAGCTCGTCATGGAGATGCCAGACTTCACGTTGCGCTTCTCGCGCCGTCTGCAGCTGATGGTCGCTTCGGCAGCGGCTACTATCTTCGCGCTATGGCTGCTTGGCACACCTGATGGCGTCCTGGGCAAGGCAGCAGCAGTCGGCTATGCCATCTGCCATCAAATTGCTGAGCGCACTTTCCCGATCGACCTTGAAGCGGACCTGCTGATGCCGCTGTGCGCGCGCTGCACGGGCATTTATCTCGGCGTGCTGCTCAGCTTCCTGATCTTGGCGGCGCGCAATCGCCTGCGCAGCTATCGCTTTCCGCCCTTGCCAATTGTGGCCATCTTGATCGGCTTCGTCGCCCTGCTTGGCGTCGATGGCGTCAACAGCTATCTGACTTTCTTCCCAGGCTATCAGCCGATCTATCCGCCTAGCAATCCGCTGCGCTTGATCACAGGCTTGCTGGCTGGAATCACTGCAGCGCACTTGATCGTGCCCTTTTTCAATAGCACGCTCTGGGCGCAACCACAACCAACGCGCAGCTTAGACGGCCTGCGCGACCTGCTGGCCGTCTGTGCGGCTGCAGGCGTGGTAGCGCTCTTGGTGCTGAGCGGACGTCCGTTGATTTTATGGACGCTTGGCGTGCTGAGCAGCCTGAGCGTCGTGGCGCTGCTGAGCGCGATTGGCGCAGCGCTGTTCGTCTCAGTTTTGCGCCGTGAGCGGCAAGCGCACACTTGGCGCGACCTGATCGTGCCGCTGCTGGCAGGCTTCAGCTTGGCTATGCTGGAGATCAGCGCAATCACGTTAGTGCGCTTCGCCCTGACAGGCACATGGAGCGGCTTCGTGATTGGCTGATCAGCCAATCACAATGGCGAAAGGCGCATCGCCGCGCTCAACGCGCGCTCTCAGCTCTGCCACAGCCGCTCGCGCTGCCTGTTGCGTCGCCGCATCCAGCGCGAGCGCAACGAATTCATCCTCGTCTAGCACGATCACGTCGCCTGCAGGACTGACCCAGACGTCCAGGGCCAGATCGAACCACAAGATGCTGGTAGCATCAATCACAGCTGGCCGCGCGATGTTGCAATACCAACCTTTGAGATGGCCGCCGCTTACGTCGTACAGCTCAAAGATGTTGTACCAGCGGTCGGTGTAGAAATGCTCGATCAGCCTATCGCCTGTGCGGAAAGTCACATAAGGCAAGCGCACCTCAGGGCGCGCGAAGAACGCCTCGATGGTGACGCTGCGCGCTGTGCGCTCCAGGACGCGGCCTTGGTAGCGCATGGCCTCGTTGCCATCAGGCAGGATTTTCCGCACAGTCAGGTATGAAGCGCTCATGGTTGCTCACAAGTGATCTGATACAGGACGAGCGGCGTGCGCGCGATCGGCTGCAGGCGCGCGCCGACTGCGTTCAACACAGCTAGCCAGCGCCATGCAGCCGCCTCAGGCGCTGCAAAATAACTCGGCGTCGGCAGATGGCACACATCGCGCGCTAGCCACTCTGCAGAAGGATACCAGACCAACTGCGCACGCGGCGAATCGCCCAGGTAGTAGCGCAATTCCCAGCTCAGCCAATGATCATAGACCAGCGGTGCGCCGTCCAGGGCGTTGATATGCGCCGCCAGCTGATCCACGCCGCGATAGAATTCGCTCTGAATACCGATGCTGTGCGCATTGCCCACTGTGCGCAGCGTGAACGGCAACATCAGCATCAGGGCAGCCACAATCGCAAGGCGGCGCCAAGCTGCCATGCCATAGCCGATCACAAAGGCCGTCAGCGGCACGAGTGGCAACAAGTAGCGATCGTAGAGTGGAAAGGCGAGCAGCCAGTAGGCCAGCAGCGTGCCGAGCAAGCCGCACGCGCTCAGCAGGATGCTCGCGGCCGCCAAACTGGCCGCCTTGAAGGCACGCCACACGCCATAAGCGCCGATCAGCAACAGTGGCGCAAAACCGACGCTCTCGCTGTATAAACTCAGCCAACGCGCCAAGCGCGGCAGGACTTCATCCGAGCGGATCAGGCGCAAAGCGCCTGGATTGATCACGCCGAGTGTCCAGAAGTCCACAGGCGCGGCACGCGCCGCATTCCAGGCTACTAGCGCCAAGCTCACAGTCAGGATCGGCGCGCTGAAGCGCAGCAGGTTGCGCCATCTCAGTTTGTTCAGCGCCATTGCGCCGATGAGCAGGTAGATCGGCAAGAACTGCAGCGCGCTCTGCTTGGTGGCGATAGCGCACGCTGCAAAAATGCCCGCTAGGAATGGACGCTCGTAGCTGATCAGCAAAGCGCACAGCAAGCAGCACAGCGTCAGCAAGGGATCGTGGAAAGCGCTGCCGCTGAAGGCCAGATCGAAGGGCGAGAGCGTCAGGATCGCTAAGACGATCAGCGCAGCGCGTTGACTCAAGAGACGCCGCGCTAGACGGTAGCTGGCAGCTACGCCGAGCAAGCTAAAGAAGGCTGCAGGCAAGCGTGCTGTGAACTCATGCTCGCCGAGCGCGCTGAAGCTGAGCGCGTTCACCAACAGGCCGAGCGGCGGCTTATCCAGAGGCGCGTCGCTCAAGAGCAGGTCGCCATAGCGCGCCATGCGCCGCGCATAAGTCGCATAGAGCGCCTCGTCAGGATGAAAACGCACATCATGTGTCAGAACGCTGAGGCGTAGCGTCGCGGCGATTAAAAGCGCGCAGAACAGGCTCAGTTGGTGAAGCGGTAGCGCAGCAGCGTCCAAGCGGCAATTGGCGCGTCCGTCCACTTGATCTTCTTGCCTTCGTGCCATTCGCGCCCGTTGTAGCTGATCGGCACTTCGTAGATGCGGTAGCCGCGCTTCAGGACTTTGGCTGTGATCTCAGGCTCGAACTCAAAGCGGCGCGAGCGCAGCTTCATGCCTTGCACCACCTCGGCGCAAAAGACCTTGTAGCACGTTTCCATATCGCTCAGGATTGTGTTGTAGAGGATGTTGGTCATCAGGGTGAGAATCTTATTGGCGACCATATTCCAGAAGAACATGGTCTTGCGTGGGCCGCCCAGAAAGCGCGAGCCGTAAACGACTTTGGCGCGCCCTTCCTGAATTGGTTTGAGCAAGGCGGGATAATCGCGCGGATCATACTCTAGGTCGGCATCTTGGATCAGCAAGACGTCGCCTTTAGCGGCGGCAAAGCCTGTGCGCACAGCGGCGCCTTTGCCTTGATTGCGATCGTGGTAAAGGATGCGCACTTGTGGATCGGGCGGCAACTTGGCAAGGACTTCGCGCGTGCCATCGGTCGAGCCGTCATCCACAACGATGATCTCATGAGCCAGGTTGACTGCTTTCACGGCTGCCAGAATCTGTTCGATCGTGGCGACTTCGTTGTAGCAGGGGATGATCACAGAGAGCTTCAACTGTGTGTTCCACCTTATTTGCGAAATAGCGCGCCTGAGTATAACCGATCCGAACGCCTTTGGCTAGGCTAGGCGCGTTGCGCAAAAAGCCTAGCCCGTGCTAAGCTAGATGGGCATATATCGGCGTGCGCCTGAAATGGAAGCGCTGCTATGAGCAACACCAAATCGATACCACCTGACCTTGACCTGAAGCGGCTGATTGATCGCATGGGCTATGGCATTCTGGTCTTCGACTCAGCTGATCGCCTAGTGATGGACAACGAAGCCTCGCGGGCGATGCTTGGCCCAAACTTGACCTTGATTCGGGCTGAGGGCTGGGTGGCTGCAGCGATGCTGCTGGACGCGCGGCGCGCCGACGGGCCAAGCGCCAATGAGATTCGGGCGCGCGCGCTCAGCACGGGCGAGCCTGTGCGTTTCCATACACTGCTGACAGGCTCCTACATTCCCTGCTGGGCAGTCTCTGTGCAGGGCGATAGCGGGCAGCTCTACACGCTCATCAGCATGGAACAGACTGACTGGGGCGCCTTGCGTGAGTTCATGTCCACTTTCCGCCAAGAAGCGCGCCTGGCTGTTGAAAGCACGCGCGGTCACGCTGATTTGCTCATGCAGCTGATGCGCAAACGCCCGCCCGGCATGACCGCCGATCAATTGGCGAGCCGTGTCAAGGGCTTTGCTGAGATCATCGCTACGCATATGTACCGCCTGGAGATGCTGCTCGATCAGCTCTATCGGCTGGAGCTGCTGCGCACAGGCCAGCTGCCAACGCTGGTCAACCGCGATCGGCGCAAGCTGAAACTCGCCGATTTCGTCGAGGATTTTCTCGAGTCGCTCATCCAAGAGCAGCCGTTAGATGAAATTCATTCTGAGGCGCTACGTGATAGGCTGATCATCCAGATTCCGAACAACATCACAGTGGTCGCCTCGCCCGAATACTTGCGCAAAGCGCTTTACGATGTGCTGCGCAACGCCGTCATGTACAGCCCGCCTAAGACTCCGATCATTCTGCGCGCCACGCGCCTGGCGCCCAGCGACGTGGTGCAAATTGACGTGGTCGATCAGGGCTGTGGCATCCGCCCGAAGGAGGCCGAGCGCATCTTCGCGCCTTTCCAAAGGGCGCGCCAGCCGCAAGTCATGGCCGAGTTCGGCTACGGCATCAGCCTGTACCTGGTCAAGGCGGAGCTGGATGCCATGGGCGGGCGAATCTGGTATGAGAGCGAAGAAGGCGTCGGCACTACATTCAGCATCAAGCTGCCAGGTTCATGAGTGAGAAGGATCCATGACAACCGCTTACATCACCGACGCCCGCGTGCAGGTGCATACGCTGGCAGGGCATATTGAGAACGCAGAGCGACTAGCCGCAGTGCAGCAACGCATCGCCAACGAGCCGATCTACGAGCAGTTGCTGAAGTTGACGCCTGAGCCGATCAGCGATGCGCACATTCTGAGCGTGCATACCCAAGAGTATCTCAACTTGCTGAAATGGACAGAGCAGCAAAATGGCGTGCAGCTCGGCGCTGATACCTACGCCCTGCCCGAGTCGCTGAGCGCGGCACGCCTGGCCTGTGGCATGGCGCTGCGCGCTGTGGACGCCATCTGCAGTGGCGAGGCGGAAAACGCTCTAGTGGCCGTTCGCCCGCCAGGCCATCATGCCGTGCCTGACATGGCGATGGGCTTCTGCCTTCTGGCCAACGTGGCAATTGCGGCGCGCTACGCGCAGGCACAATACGGCGTTCAGCGCATCCTGATCGTGGATTACGACGTCCATCACGGCAACGGCACCCAAGAGATTTTCTACGAAGATGGCTCGGTCTACTTCTGCTCGACGCATCAATCGCCGTGGTATCCTGGCACAGGCTTGCTCCAGGAGACAGGCGCAGGCAAAGGCAAAGGCACAACGCTGAATCTGCCCTTGCCCGCAGGCGTCGGCGATTCAGGCTTCAAGCGGCTATACGCAGAAGTGCTGTGGCCCGCAGCGCGGCGTTTTCGCCCGCACTTGATGATTGTCTCGGCAGGCTTTGACGCCCATTGGCGCGATCCGCTAGGCGGCTTGCAGCTGACGCTGAGCGGCTACGCCCATCTGAGCCGTGAGCTGATCCGCATGGCAGCTGAGCTGTGTGATGGCAAAATCATCTTCGTGCAGGAAGGCGGCTACGATCACGAGGCGCTCAGCTGCGGCATGTTGAACGTCGCCTATGCGCTGCTGGGCCTGGAAACGGTCTACGATCCAATCGGCGCGGCGCCGCGCTCTGAGCCGTCTATTGAAGACCTGATCCGTCGCGCCAAAGCCATCCATCAGCTTGATTGACATTCCAAAACCAGCTGAAGGTGCTGTGAAGCATGACTCCACAAGACTACGCTGATTACAAACTAATAGATTACGATCTCGCCGTTGAGGCGATCCGCGCACGCACGTCCGTAAAGCCCAAGGTCGGTCTGATTTTGGGCAGCGGCTTGGGTACGCTGGCAGAGCGCATCGAGCAAGCTGACTACATTCCGTATAATGAAATTCCGCGCTTTCCGCAGTCAGAAGTGGTCGGGCATCGCAATCGCTTCGTGGCAGGCCTTTTGGAAGGTGTGCCTGTGCTGGCAATGCAAGGGCGCATCCACTACTACGAAGGCTACTCGATGCAAGCGGTCACCTTTCCGATTCGCGTCATGCAGCGCATCGGCATACGGACGCTGATTGTGACCAATGCTGCAGGTGGCTTGAATCCGAGCTTTGAGGCGGGCGATCTGATGCTGATCACCGACCATATCAACTTCATGGGTATGGCAGGCATCCATCCATTGGTCGGGCGCAACGATCCAAACTTAGGCGAGCGCTTCCCTGATATGTCGGACGCTTATGATCCGCACCTGTGCCAAGTGGCGCGTCAAGTCGCGCAAGCGCAGGGCATCAGGCTGCGCGAGGGCGTCTACATCGGCTTATCCGGGCCTAGCTTTGAGACGCCTGCCGAAGTGCGCATGTTGCAGCGGCTCGGCGCAGATGCGGTCGGCATGTCTACTGTTGGTGAAGTGACTGTGGCGCGGCACGGCGGCATTCGCGTAGTCGGTTTCTCAGGCATCACCAACATGCTGGTCAAGGGCGAGCAGCAAGGGCAAGAAGTCTCGCACGAGGAAGTGCTGAGCATCGGTCGGGATGTGATCGCGCCGAAATTGGAGCTGATGGTGCGCGGCGTGCTGCAAGCCTTACGCGCGTGAGAGGCGCCATGACGCAACTCGTCTACCTGATCGAACAGATTGCGCCGGGCATCTATCTGTTCTGTGCGGCAGGCGTGTTGTTCTGGCTAGGGCGTTATTTCTCGGCGCAAGCGGCTTTGCGCGCCGCAGAATTCGAGCTGGAGCGCGAACTCGAGGAAAAGCAGCGCGCGCGTGCCATCACTTGGACAATCGGCTTGATCGAGCTAGGCCTGGCGACGCTCGCTATCGCCATTGTGGTCGCGCCAACCTTGCGCGCCGACCTGCTGAGCGCAGGCTTGCCTGGCGCCTCGGATTCAGGCAACGAGCAGCGTTTTGCTACCAGCACGCCTGGCGGCGATGGCAACGAAGCCGAAGGCGTTTTCCAGACAGTGACGGCACAAGCGCTCAGCGGCGGCGGCGCCTTCTTGCAACTGACTGCAGTCGCCTCGCCGACGCCCGTCGGCACGATCATCGCAGGCTACCCGACGCCTGTAGGCTGCAATTCCGAGCAGGCTTCGCTAGAAGTGCCTGCTAACGGCATGCGCGTCTTCGATACTCTGACTGTCATCGGCACAGCGAACATCCCTGATTTCGCCTTCTACACGCTTGAGATCAGCGGCCCAAGCACAGGCGGCGAGTTCGGCGTGCTGGATAACAAAACCTCGCCCATGCCTGAGAAAGGCGTGCTTGGGCAATTCGCTGTGGCCGCATTCCAGCCTGGCGATTATCGCTTCCGCTTGGCCGTCTTCGATAGCCTGAGCGAGATGCGCGCCTCTTGCACGGTCTGGATCGTCATCAGCCCGCGCCCGCCAACCAACACGCCACCTGGCGGCTAATCGGGCACCTCAACGGACTCAAGGCCTGCTTCGGGCTGCGGAAACTGTGGATTCAAGCCTTCGAGCGCCTGGCGCACTGTGCGCGTGATCACGTAGTTGCGATACCACTTGTGGTTGGCAGGCACGATATGCCAAGGCGCGTAAGGCGTGTTGCAGCGCGTCAGCACAGCCTCATAGGCCGCTTGGTAGTCGTCCCAGTAGGCACGCTCCTGAATATCCTTGAGCGAGAACTTCCAGCGCTTCTCAGGCGTATCGCGGCGCTCCAACAGGCGCTTTTTCTGCTCTGCTTTGGAGATGTGCAGGAAGAATTTGAGGATCAGCGTGCCATGTTCGCTGAGCATCTCCTCAAAGCGGTTGATGTGATCGTAGCGCTCGCGCCAGACAGCCTCTGGCACAAGGTTGTGCACGCGCACGATCAGCACATCTTCGTAGTGCGAGCGATTGAAGATGCCGATCAGGCCTTTGGGCGGCACAGCACGATGAACGCGCCATAGAAAGTCGCGGGCAAGTTCATCGGGCGTCGGCGCTTTGAAGGCAGTCACCTGCACGCCTTGCGGATCGACAGCGCCGAAGACGTGCCGAATCGTGCCGTCTTTGCCTGAGGTATCCATGCCCTGCAGCACGATCAGGACGGCGTGCTTGCCTTCAGCGTAGAGCGCTTCTTGGAGCACATCTAGGCGCTTCAGGTCGGCTTCCATTGCTGCTGTGAGGCGCTTTTTCAGGTCTTTCTTGCTGCCTTCGCCTTCGATGTAATCAGGATCATAATCGCGCAGATGGACAGGTTCGCCAAAAGGCGGGATCAACGGTTGTGCCATAAAAAACTCCGTTCATGTGCAGCAGGCACAATTTTTGACCCTTGTGCGGATGACTCGCGCATAGGTAAAGCATCATAATAGCACTGAATCGGCTTTCAGACATTCTACGCATCTGATTGACAAATTAGTGGCTGGGTGGTATACAATGCATAACTTCATGCGTTGCGCTCAGTTGAAGGTGCACATATGCAGGTGAGAAGGCGATTTTATGCCGGCGTGGTCGTAGCCATGCTGGTCATTGCTGCTCTGATGGCGCCGACGTTTGTGCTGGCACAGGTCGCGGTGGAAGCCGTGATCTTGTTCAACGAGGCCATCGACTTCAAGGAGCCTGATAAGCCTGGCCTGACGTTGCGGCTCTACTTCACGCCGATTGACAGCAATCGGCGGCCTGTGTTGAACGTGCCTTTGCGCTCTGGGCAGATCATCATGCTCGATCCCAACGACGGCGGGCCGTACCCTGCTGAAATTCAGCAAGCTAAAGGGCCAATTGAGCTTGTGCTGCTGCTGGACGTGAGCGGCAGCATGGGCGGCAGCTTTAACGCGATGAAGGCTGCCGCCAACCAATTTGTGGATACCATGCCCAGCGAAGCGCGTTTCACAGTCCTCACCTTCAGCCACGAACTGATCGAGCGCGTGCGCTCTTCGAACGATAAAGAGCAAGTCAAACGTATTGTCAACGATATTCCTGCGCCGCGCAGCGGCGATGGCACCTGTCTCTTCGATGCCAGCCTCAGAGGTGTCGAGACAATCAATCAGCTTGGGATGCCAGGGCGCCGCGCGCTGGTCGTCTTTTCAGATGGCGCGGACTGGGCGCAAGGCGGGCGGCGCGATTCGCAGACAGGCGCGCGCATTCCATGTAGCCGCGCTAAAGTGAACGACGTGACCACGCTCGCCACCAATCGGCGTTTCCGCGTCCCGATCTATGCCATTGGTTTTCAGCCGCCTGGTTCAAGCCCTGACGATCTCGATCTGCCTGCTTTGGAGCAAATGGCGCGCCTGACAGGCGGCATTTTGGCAGTCGGTGCCGACATGCCTAGCTTGTTCCGTCAGGTGAACGATGCCATTGCCGCTGTGCGCGTGGCAGAGGCAATTGTCAAGCCGCAGCGCGGCGAGCGCATTGCCAGCCTGCGCCTGGTGCTGGAAAACGGCGCCACGATCCTCTCGAACAACGAGACGTTCACCTCGCCTGAGGATTACTCGTTCAAGACGCCGACGCCCACAGGCACGCCAACAGCCACCTCAACCTCTAGCTTCAACCTGAGCGCAGCTGCCTTCGATCCTATCAAGCGCGCCTTCCGCTTTGAGCTGATCGGTTTGATCACGCCTGAGGCAATTTTCGAATTTCGCATCGAGCTGACGACCAGCGGCGGCACAAAAATTAATGAGATCATCAAAAGTATGCCGCTGGATTCGCCGCTCATCGAAGTGCCCTTGCCGCTCGACGCGCCACCTGGGCGCTACAACATCCTTGTGACTGCCATTGGTCGCGATGGCGCGGTTGTCTTGCGCCAAACGACTCCAGCTGAATTCAGTCCGACGGCCACGCCGACACCATCGGCCACACTGACGCCGCTGCCTGTCGGCGCGCAGATCAGGTCCATTCGCTACAACGACGAGGCTATCAAGGATAGCGTCACGCTCACGCTCGATCTGTTCAGCCCTGAGCGGATTGATAACATCCGCATCGCCATCATCGACCGCGGCAACTTCGAACGTGCTGCTGTGAACGTGCCGCCTGCGCCGGAGTTGTTCTTCAGCTTGGAAGGCATTGTGGCAGGCGAGTACGTCTTCAATGTGCAAGCCTTTGATAGGAACGGGCAGCAGCTAGGCCCGTTGGCGCGCTTCCCGTTCGTCCATGATCGCCAACCGACGCCGACCATCACGCCATCGCTGACGCCAACGCCGATTGTCCCTGCAGCAATCATCCAGATGATCCGACCTGATGTGGAGAATCGGCGTTTTGTAGTCGAGATCGCTGTGGAAAATGAGCAGCTGATCAAGCGCTACCGCCTGGAAGTGGTGGATGCTAACACAGGCTTGAAGATCGGCAGTGATTTATTCTTCAACGTGCCGCCGCACGATCGCATCGTCGTGCCGTTTGACGTCCTGCCAGGCGGTGGCACTGTTGGCGGCGATTATCAGTTTGTGTTGCGCGGCTTGAATGAAGAGGATCGCGTCATTACGCAGCCGTCAACCTTCCAATTCAAATTGGTGCCGCCGCCGCCCACGCCGACTATCACGCCCACACCTGAGCCGACGCCGACACCGACGCTCACGCCTGAGCCGACCGATCTGATCTATAGGCTTGGGCGCGCTATCAACAATCCTAGTCAGCGTCCGCTCGTCATAGGCTTCTTTGGTTTGGTGGTGCTGAGCATAGGCTTCCTTTTCTTCGCGCTAGTGCGCCGCCCTGCTAAGCCCAAAACGGGCACAGGCTTCCTCGCTGAGTTGACAGGCGCAGTCAAGATCGATCAGTTGGAAGGCGGAAAAGGGCGCTCCAATCGCCGCGGCCTTGCGAAAGGCGAACAGAAGCCTCTTGAGCCTCCACGGCCGCCCGCTCGGCCGATGCAACCGCTTGCAGCAGGTGGGGAAACTATGACAACAGCCGTTAGCGTTGATGCTACCTCGCCGGTGCCGTACTTGGCCATGCCTTCGGCGACGCTTTTTGTAGAATCGACGCGCCACATGCCGCTAGCAGGACGCAGTCTTAGCATCACTCACACACCTTTTTCTCTAGGGCGTAGACAGCGCGATCTGAACTTCGATAACGACGATAACGTTTCACGCGATCATGCTGAGATCACCTACAAAGACGGCGTGTTCTACATCACAGATCGCAAAAGCACGCACGGCACCTATTTGGACGAGCGCAAACTCGATCCATATGTGCCTATGCCGCTCCGCGAAGGCTCGCGCATTCGGCTTGGCACAACCACGATTCTGCGTTTCAGTCAGAGCAATGATCCTGATCGAACCAGCCCAGAATTTCCAGGAGTAGCGCCTTACTAAAGGGCTTGAAGCATGGCAGAGAATTTTCTGGATGCGCTTGATCTGGCTGAACTAACTGATAGAGGCATCAAGCGCTCGAAGAACGAAGACGCCTGCCGCATGTTGGTGCCTCCAGCTGGCACGCCAGAGCGCTCTGCTGGAGCGCTATGGATCGTTGCGGACGGCATGGGCGGCCTTGGCGGTGGCGATCACGCGAGCAAGGCTGCTATCGACGAGCTAGTGCGCGCCTACTACGGTCAGTCCAAGTATGTTGGCAATGTCGTCAGCCGCCTGGAAGTCGCCCTTGAGGCGGCCAATCGCTTCGTGCGCGAGCAATCCGCGCAAGTCGGCTTGTCGCGGATCGGCTCGACAGCTGCAGGCGT
>RFIM01000078.1 GCA_003695215.1 Chloroflexota bacterium | reverse complement strand
TCGATCTCTATAAACTCCGCATTTTCATGGCAGTAGTGCGGGAAGGCAGTTTCCGCGCCGCTGCCGAACGGCTCTACATCACACAGTCAGCCATCAGCCAGCATATCAAAGACCTAGAGACGGCGCTGGGCAGGCAGCTCTTTGAGCGCGGCTGGCGCGGCGTGACGCTCACAGCCCACGGCGAGCTGCTCCAAAGCTACGCGCAGCGCATCTTTGCCCTCGTGGCAGAGGCAGAAAACGCGCTGACTAACTTAGAGAATCTACCTGAAGGCCGCCTGAGCATCGGCGCAACGCCGGGCGTTGGCATCTATCTCGCGCCTGACTGGATTGGGCGTTTCCGCAGCCGCTATGTGCAATTCACGGTCGCGCTGCAAACAGGCGTGACGGCACAAGTGGTCAGCGATATCCTCGCGCAGCGCCTTGAGCTCGGCTTTGTGGAAGGCGAGCTAGATAATCATCACCATCCGCGTTTGGGCATCTGCATATTGCAGGAAGTGCCGCAAATGGTGATCGTCGGCACCAAGCATGCCTGGTGGCATCTGGACGAAGTGCCGCTGCAGGCGCTCGCCGATCAGCCGTTCATCGTGCGCCCGCCCAATAGCCAATCGCGCATATGGCTGGAACAGACCTTGCGCGCGCACGGCATCGAGCCGCGCATCAGCGCCGAATTCGATAACATCGAGTCGACCAAGCGCGCTGTGGCTGCAGGCACATGCATCACGATTTTGCCGCACTACGTAGTCCAAAATGAGATCGCGCAAGGCACGCTGCACGCGCTGAGCATTCAGGGCAATCCATTGCGGCGCACGCTGAAATTGATCTGGGATCAAAGCGCGCACTTCACGCCGATTGGCCGCGCCTTCCTTGACATGCTGCGCGCTGAATATCCACCGATTGCCAAAGTGATCGGCAAGGCCTGATCACAACACGAAATCATCTGAAGCCGCTGCTTCAGCGATCACCTGGCGCAATTCTTCGAGATCAGGGAAGGAGTCGGCATCGTATGTCTCAAAGGTGCCGGCGCTCTCGCCACGCTCGCACAGCGAGCGATACTCACAATGCTGGCAGTGCCGCCGCTCGTCCGTCAGCGGGAATTCAGCAACTTCAAGCGCGTTCAGGCGCGCCAGCAAAGCGCTGATATAAGCCTGATCGGCGTGGTAGCGCGCTCTGCTGTAGATAAACTCTTCTGTGGCGCCGTCGTCCTCGCCGAACCAGTACAGCAAGCGCACGCGCTCAGGCGGCAGGGCTATGCCAAGCAGGCGCGGCGCCGCTTCAACCAGCAGCAGCGGATACAGCACGGTCTGCAGGTGCCGCTCCAGAAAGGCCCGCTTCGGACGACGACCAGTCTTCCAGTCTATGATGAGCGCTTCGCCATCAGGATCGTAAGCCAAAAGGTCGTATTTGGCGGCCAGGCGTGCGCCGTTAGCCCAAGCGGGCTTCACGCTGACGCTGAATTCAGTGCGGCGAAAAGTCTGCGGCACGTCGGGCGGCGGATTCTGGAGGAAGGTTTGCCACAAATCTGCGATGAGCGGATCGACGCGCTCGGGCAGCGCGGCGCCGCGCCAATAGCGCTCCATCAGGGCATGAAAACGCTCGCCGCGCTCAGTTGAGCGGTCAACAGCTGCAAGCGGCTTGGCGAGCGGCGCAGGATAACTTTGTGCCAGCAGATAGCGCAGTTGGAAGCGGCGCGGGCAGACGGCAAAATCTTGCAGGCAGGATTGCGTGAAGGTGAATCCAGGCGGGAAGCTAATCACTTTGCGCACTCTCTTGCAGGCGCCCACTGCCGATCAGATTCTCGCCCGACATCGGAATTTTGATGTAGAAGGTGCTGCCTTGCCCGACGGCGCTCTCGACCCAAGCATCGCCGCCGTGCAGCTCAGCCACGCGCTTGACGATATACAAGCCCAGGCCGTTGCCACGCACGCGGATGTTATCTTTGTTGCGAATGCGGCGGAAGCGCGTGAAGAGCGTGCGCTGATCTTCCTCGCTGATGCCACGGCCTGTATCGCGCACGCTGAGCAGGAGCATGTCATCGCGCACTTCAGCGCGCACAGTGATCGTGCCGTTTTGTGGTGTGTACTTGATGGCGTTATCGGTCAGATTGTTCAGCGCGCGGCGCATCATCATGTCGTCAAGGTGTAGGATCGGGATGTTCGGCGCTGTCTCGGCTGTCAGCGTCTGATTGTTCTTCTCAGCGGCGGCGGCATGTGTCGCTACCACATCGCTGACCATTTTCAAGATATCGCACGGCTCGCGATGCAGGCGGTAGTTGCCTTCAGGGTCGAGGCGGCTAGCATCCAGAATTTTCTCGACCAGGTCGCTCATCTGCGCGATGCCACTTTGAATTTTCTCGGCAAAGTGCCGCTGCCGCTCGTTGAACTCGCCGACCATAGGCATCATATCCACATAGCCTTTCATGTAGGTCAGCGGCAAGCGCAAATCATGCGAGACTGTGCTGGTGAAATCAGCTTGATTATCGCGCAGGTTTTTGTAGCGCGTGATATCGCGCAGCATCAGCACGCTGCCTGTCCGTTGGCCATGCTCGTTGTGCATCTCAGAGAGGCGCGGCGCGAAGGTCAAGCCGCTGGCATTCTGCCATTCCATGCCTTCGGCGCTGCTCACTTCGCCGCGCAACAAAGCGACGAGTTCTGCAGCTTCGGTCATGCTAGCGAAGGCAGAGAGCTGGTTGCCGATGACGCGCTCGGCGCTGATGCCAAAGACGCGCTCAGCTGCAGGATTGAAGACCAGGATCTGCTCGTGCGTATCCACCACGAGGATCGGATCGACGCTGCTGGTGAGAATGGCCGCGAGTTGTTCACGCCCTTTGCGCGCCGCTTCGAAAGCCTGAGCATTGGCAATGGCAATGGCTGCTTGTGCCGCCAAAAGCTGCAAGAAGTTGCGCTCCCACTCGCCGAAAGCGTGCGCCTCGCGGTAGGCAACCCATAAAATGCCTAGCGGTGCCTCACGCGCGATGAGCGGCAAGGCTGCCACAGCGCCGAAGAGCCCGCGCAGCGCGCTCAGCGGCTGTGGCAAGGCGGCTTCAGGCGATAGCTCAAAAGGCGCTTGTTGCGCGATTGCCAATAAGGGCGCATCCCAAGCCGCAAACTCGCCATTGCTGCCTTCAGCATAGTAGACTTGCAATGAGGCGCCACTTGTGACCACAAAGCGCAAGCATTTGGCGCGCAAGCCGCGCTGCGCGAGCTGAGCAATGTCTGTAAGCACGGTCTCTAGCGCGCCGCCTTTGGCGATGCGCCGCGTGATCTCCAGGAGCAGCGCCTGCTCGCCTGCATACTGCCTGAGTTGCTCGCGCAGCTCCTCTACCGATTGGCTTGAAGGTGCAACTTCACTCATGGTTGCGCAGCACTTCCCTAGTTGACTTGAGCTGAGATACCTGCACGGAACAGATTGAGTCTGTGCGCATTATAACATTTTTCTCATAGGCATAGCAACGCAGGGAGAGGAATCGCTGCTCATTAGCGCCCGCGTGCCCGCGCGATGTAGAGCAGCTCTTCCATGAAGGCATTGAAGCCTTGCGCAAACTTATCCAGATAGTCCTGCGCCATTGCTTGTGCTAGGTCGCGCTCGCCAATGCCGATCAGGGCAGCGACATGCGGGCGAAAATCGCGCAGCGAGAGATGCAGCACGCCCGTCGCGTCGGTCATGATGCCCCATGCCAGCATTTTCTTCTCATTATCGTCCTTAGCAGTGTTGAAGCGCCGCAAGGAAGACGTCGCCGCCACTTGCCCAACATTGCTGAAAACTTCCTGCCCTTTGATCGTGTCGTTGAGCATGTCGAAGTGGCTGGGCAAGCTATCCAGCAGGCGCTGGACGGCAGGCGGCAAGCCGCCCAGCAGGCGGATGGTGCTTGTGCTCAAGCTCTCGCCGCGCATAGTCACGTCCTTGTAGGCGAGCAGCACCTCGCCGAACTTTTGAAGCATGCCCAGATACTCCAGGCGCATGGCTTGCGCTTCGCTGGCCTTGACGCCCAAGGCGCCTTGTTCCAGCATGCGGAACGCCTGGTAGGTCTGACGATGTTTCTCATAGATATTGGGCATCGGGTTGCGGAAAGTGGTCGGGAAGATGCGCTCGTGCGGGCTGATGGCTGTGGCGTCAATTGGGATGAGCAAGGCAGGGTTGCTTTGGCGCAGGCTGTCCAGCGTTTTGGTCACGAGCTGCACAGCTGCTTGAACGGCTTTATCGCGTTGCTGGCTCAGGGCGATGATGGCGTCTAGGATAGCGCGGTCGGGCTTGTAGAGTGGATTGAAGACTGTGCGATAGAGCAAGAGCAAATCGTTGACGGTCAGGCGCAGCTTATCTGAGCGTTTGAGCAGGCTGCGGCGCACATCTTGGATCAGCTCAAGGCGCACAGTGCGATTTTCGGCGCTAACCTCAGGCGAGCATTGAATTTTCTTCAGTTTGGCAGGCGTGAGCGTGCTGGGCGCCTCGAGGTTGAGCGCTAAGTAAGCGGTGCCTTGCGCTGGCGTTTGGCTCAGGCGTTGTGCGGCCAGCAGGCGCACAAAACGCGCAGCTTGCCCTGTCAAAATCTCAGCTGTGGCCATGCCGTTGGCCGCATCGAAGAAAATATGCGAGAGATCGAAGACATTGCTGCGCGCTGTGCGGAAAATGGTCAGCGCGTGGTCGCCAATGCCGCGCTGACCGCTGCGGATGTCGGTCAGGCGATCGTCAGCGTTCGCCATGTCCCAGTTGATCAGAATTGGCGCTGTGCGCAGCTGCTCTAGGGCTTGCCGAGCCGACTCAGGCAGGGCACGGCGCAGGGCAGGCTGCTCGCGGCGGCGCGCCGTGCGCAGCGCGCGGTCGAGTGTGGCGACGGGCAGACTCGGCCGAAGCGCCAATAGCTCAGCAGCTATGGCGCGGGCGTGTTCGGCGGCGTTGCGCAGCGGAATCAGGTAGTAGCGCTTGCGCACGATCACGCCGATGTGCAGCTGATTAGGTGGAATGGGCGTGCGCGTATCGTTATACTCGCTCGGCGTCAGCGCGGCACGGATATCCATCTGGTTGATGTATGCTTGTAGGGCTGCTTGGCGCTCGGCCACGGCGCGGCGATCCTGCCAAGCGCGCTCATAGGCGCGCCGCTGATCGCGCCGCGCGCGCTCCAGCGCTTGCGCACAGAACTGCTCTAGTTGCTGGCGGCGGTAGGCGATGAAGATATCTTCATCGCTTGGCGCGCTATAAGGGCGAATCTTCAGCCATTGATCGACCAGGCGCGGCTCGCCAAGCGCTTCGCCAAGCACGCGCAGCTGCACGCGTTCTGTCCACTCACAGGCTAACAGCTCAGAGTAATGTTGCAGAAGCCAAGCGGCTGCCATAATCCACGCCGCGAGTTCATCGGCAGGCTCTAGCTGCGCGCCTTCGCGCTGCAGCGCTTGGTGAAAACCGACTGTCTCACAGGCGTGCCAGGCCGTATCCTCGCGCAAGCCGAACTCAACGTAGAATTGCCACGTGCCTTCAGGGAAAGATTTGATCGGGTCTTTGCCTGTGAGCCGTAAGAGCATGTGGTAGGCAGCCAAGATCGCGGCTGGGCCGCCGAAGATGGCGCTGTACTTGACTTTGTCTACAAAAGTTTGCATGCCTTGCATCAGCAAGGCGAGATTGCGGCGCGTCTCCTGGACGGGCACAACGCGCTCGCGCAGGTTCGCCAAGCCGATGCTGATCATGGTCGGCACGTTGCCAGCAGGCACAATGCGCGCAATCTCATCGGCCAGCGACTGCAGCTCAGGCAAGGATAGATGCGTCAACTGATCGGTCGTATCCAAGTAGCGCCGCAAGCTGATCGCAGTGAGCTGTTGCGCTTCGTCGTATTCTTTGGCGATTTGGTTCATAAGTTCCAAAATGAGATGAGATAAACGCAATAACAGCCTTTATTATACCTAGATATAACGCTAGGCAGGCAAGCTAACTGCTGAGCGGATCGGCAGGCGTGGGCGTGGCAGAGGGCAGAATCTCGGGCTGGCGCAAGTAGCGCAAGCGAATCTCAGCCGTGCGCAGATAGGCCTCAGCGCTCATGGCGCGCCAGAAGTCCTCTGCTGTGGCGATTCGGCCGCTTCCGCTGTAGAGATAGCGGCGCAACCAGGTGAAGAAAGCTACCTCGCCCAGCGCCTCGCGCAGCTCCTGCAGCATCTGTGCGCCGCGCAAATAGACAGCATTGATGTACAGCCGCGCGTCCTGAAATTCGTAGACGGCCGAGTCGACGTAGCCGCGTGGCTGATAGGCCTTGATGCGGAAAGTCCACCACCATGAGACCAGATCAGGGCGCACGCCTTCAAGATACAATAACTCGGCATAAATCGAGAGTGCCTCATCAAGGTAAGGCGCCTCGCCCTGCGACGTCATCACTTGCGCGTACCACCACTGATGCGCCACTTCGTGCGCTGTGATCAGCGTCAGCCAAGAATCGTCGCGCCCGTTGAACGCCGAGAACCAGTGACTGCCAACATGCACCAAGCCGCTGAATTCCATGCCGTCGAAGAAATCGCCCTCGACGATCACCAGCCGATCGTAGAGCATGTTGCCGAACAGCTGCGTGTAGCGCTCAACCGCTTGCTGTGCCGTCTGGAGCGCGTGCAAGTGCGCTGCCGATGGCTTGCCATCAGCTGTGATGAAATGATACAGGTCAATGCGCTCGCCGTTGGCCGTCTGAGCGCTCAAGCGCGCCATCTTGGCGCTGACGACTAACGGCAGCGATCGGCCGTTGCGAAAGCGCACGTGCCAATTTCTATCGCCCAGGCGCTCAACTTCACCAGGCGCGATCAACTCTGCTGCTTCAGTGCCGCTCAAGACGATCTCCGCCTCGAAGTCTGCCTGCTCAGAGAGCATATATTCGCCAATGCGCCAAGCTCTAGGCAAAAGCCACGCGCCGTTCAAGCGCGGCGCGAACTCAGGCAGCCAATGACCAAGATTGAGTTGCCGATCGGTGTAGCTCAAATACTTCATGCGCGCATTGGCAAGGCTCGGCACGCGCACAGTGAAGCGCAACTGCACCACAGCGCGGCAACCGACAGGCAACGCGCGCTCAAGCTGCAAGGTCAGCCGTGCTTGCTCTAAGGCGTGGTCGAGGACGCGCACAGCTGACTCAGGCGCACTTTCAAGCGCTTCAAGTGTGAAGATGCCTTCTGTGTTGTTCGGATCGACGTACATCAAGAGCGTATCGAGCGGCACAGCAGCTGTATTGCGATACTCAGCGCGCAACTCGGCGCGCACGCTATGCGCCACAGGATCGATCTGCGCGCTGACGTGGTAGCGAATGGCAGAATCGCTCTCAGGCACGCCACATAGATCGCCTTGAAGCCATGGCGTGCGCGTCGCAGGCAAGGTCACTGTGAAATTCGGTGTAGCGCTCACAATTGGCGCCAATGTGCCGAAGCGTGGCGGCTCAGCGGCAAAAGGCGAGGTCGGCTGAGCGGCGAAGTCTGCCAAGCCACAGGCAATGCATAAGAGAAAGCCGAGCGAGGCAATGACAAGGCGTGCTGTTTCAGGAATCCGCGCCATGCTGACCGTTATCAGCCTTGAAGATGCCGCGCTCACGCATCTGCTTGTAGAGCACCTGCGCTTGAGTGTAGCCCACATTCAGGCGGCGTTGCAAGGTCGAGACGTTTAGCGCGGCGCCGATCTGTGTGTAAAGCTCGACAGCGCGCTGGTAAAGCGCCTCGTCCACCTCAGTTTCTTTAGACGGCTCATCCCGCAGCGCGGCCAAGAATTCTTCTTCTCGGCTTGATTGCGAGCCCTGTGGCGTGAAGCGCGGCGTGTCAAAAGGCTTGTTCGTGCTAAAGCGCTCAGCGCGCGATTGGAAGGGCGATGTTTCGCCTGGCTTGATCAGCTTCGCAGTCGGTCGATCGGGCGCGTGATCAAAAGAGACTGTGCTGATCGGCGTGCCGCGCTCTTTTTGGGCGTTCTTCCAGAAATCTGTGATGCGCCTGAGCTCAACGTCCGAGACGAAGACGCCTTGTACGCGAATCGGCGCTGAGGCATCTGGCGCCTGATAGAGCATATCGCCGCGCCCGAGCAGCTTCTCGGCGCCGGGCTGATCGAGGATCACGCGGCTATCCACGCTGGAAGCGACCGCGAACGAGATACGCGCTGGGAAGTTCGCCTTGATCAAGCCTGTGACCACGTCCACGCTTGGCCGCTGCGTGGAGATGATCAGATGGATGCCCGTGGCGCGCGCCATCTGTGCCAAGCGCGTGAGCTGCTTTTCCGTCTCATCGGGCGCTAACATCATCAAGTCTGCTAATTCGTCAATGATGACGACTAGGTAAGGCATGCGCGGCTCGCTCGCACCAATCTTGGCGTTGTAATCGATGATGTTGCGCGCGCCCAGCGCTGCAAACTTCTTGTAGCGATCGTCCATCTCGCGCGTGACCCATCTCAAGACGCCTGTCACGCGCTCCAAATCTACAACCACAGGCGAGACGAGATGCGGAATGCCATTGTAGCCTGTCAGCTCAACACGCTTCGGATCGACCATGATCAGCTTGAGATCGTCGGGCGAATTTTGCAGGAGCAAGCAGGCGATCAGCGCATTCACGCACACAGACTTGCCTGAGCCAGTAGTGCCGGCGATCAACAGGTGCGGCATCTGTGCCAAATCGGCGACCACAGCGGCGCCGTCAATGCTCTTGCCCAGCGCAAGGCGCAAACGCGAGCGCATCTCGTTGAAGGCAGGGCTGGCGATGATATCGCGCAAGCCGACCAGCGCTATTGCAGGATTCGGCACTTCAATGCCGACATAGCCTTTGCCAGGCACAGGCGCTTCGATCCGAATCGAGCGCGCCGCTAGAGCAAGCGCCAGATCGGCATCCAGTTTAGCGATCTGATTGACCTTGATGCGCGTTTGCTTGCCACGAGCGCTCAAGTAGCCCGGCTCGACGCCAAATTGCGTGATGGTCGGACCGACGTTGATCTCGACCACACGCCCAGGTGCGCCAAAGTCTTCCAGCGTCTCTTCAATGATGCGCTTACGATCTAGCAGCATTTCCTCAGTGATGGTCTGAGCGGAGCCTGCTTCCAGCAGCTCACGATAGTCTGGCATAGGCCAGGATGTCTGGCCAGGCGGCAACTGCATTGGCGGCAATTCGGTTGCAGGCTCAGCGGCCTTAGAGGCAGTGGAAATGCCAAAAATGCGCGGTGCTGTGGCAGGCATCAGCACGGGCGTAGCCGCGGACTCCTCAAGCGTCTCCTCGGCTTCAGGGTCGGGCACGTACTCTAGCTCATCCTCAGCCGATTGTGCCGCGTTGCCCGCAGGTTCAGGCGAGGCTGCGCTCGGCTTTGGCGCAGAGCGAAAGGCACTTGGGCTGCTGAACGGGCTGCTGAAGCTGCTGCTTGGTTTTGGTGGCGGCGCCTTTGAGGTAGGCTGCTCATCCTCAGCTGGCCCTGGCTCAGCGGAAGGCGCTGCAGGCTCTGATTTTGGCTTATCGCCAAACAGGCTGCTTTTGGACAGCGCTCGTGGCGTGCTGAAGATGCTCGTAGCGTGCGTCGGCTGAGTCGTCTCTGGATCGGGCGCTTCGTCCGCTTCAAAAGATTGCGGGGCAGCTGGTTGAGTGCTGGTTGTGGGCGCAGCGGGCTTGGCTTCAGCTGCAGGCTCGGACTTAGGCTTGGTGCCGAAAATGCTGCCAAAGGTGCTGCTTTTGCGCTCGGCGGGCTTGGGCGAGGCATCGGCAGGCGCGGTCGGCTCAGGCGCAGCGGGCTTGGCTTCAGCTGCAGGCTCGGACTTAGGCTTGGTGCCGAAAATGCTGCCAAAAGTGCTGCTTTTGCGCTCGGCGGGCTTGGGCGAGGCATCGGCAGGCGCGGTCGGCTCAGGCGCAGCGGGCTTGGCCTCAGCAGCAGGCGATTCGGCAGGCTTTGACTCGGCGGTCGGCGCTGCGCCAAACGGCTTCTCGAAGGGCTTCGTCTGAGAGGTGCTGCGCGAGCTAAGCGGCTCAGGCTTGGCGATGGCAGGCTCAGGCAGCGGCGTTTCTTCGCTTGTGGCAGGCAGTTCAGTCACTGCAGGCACAACTACAGGCGTTCGGAAAGCGGCTTTGCGCGCAGGGCGTGCTTCTGCGCTGACTGGCGCTGCTACAGGCTGCTCAGGCAGCTCTGAGACGTGCGCTAGCGTTGCTGCGGCAGGCAAACTGGCAGTTTGCGGCTGCGCTTGCGCTTGTGCTGCCAATTTTGCGGCTTCGCGCTGAGCGCGCATCTGCGCGCGCTCGGCTTGACGGGCAGCACGGCGCGCTTTGACAGCGTGACGCCACATGCGCCAGCTCTCACCGATGCGCTTCAGGCGCGCAGCCAAAATCTGGAAGAAGGACTTGATGTAAGTCGTGACTTCTGCCAAAGAGAGCTCAGCGAGCCACATGAAGCCGATCACAGTAGTGATGGTCAGCACCACAGGCACACCGAACTCGCCCGTCAGCCGAATCAGGATCATGTACAGCCGATCGCCGACCCAGCCGCCGCCTTGCATCAGGTCTACCGCACGCGCTGAGACTGCGACAAGTTCATCCCAGTCATAGACAACCTTGTCGATTAGCTCGAAGGTGTGCAGCCAGGTCACAATGCTCAAGAAGAGCAGGACGCCGCCCGTCATCTGCAGCCCGTCGAAGGCGAGGAAGGGATTCTCCTTGAAGTAGCGTATCAAAAGCCAGCTGCCGACCAGCAGGCACGGGATCGGGATCAGATAGCGCCCGTAGCCGAAGAGCGCGCCGAAAATATCCACAATGGCTTTGGTGATAGTGCCTTCGTCGGGCCAAATCAAGCCGAAGATCATGACCACGCCCGTGCCGATCAACATCCAGCCGACAATATCCAGCTTTTGATCGAGCGAGAGACCGATGTTCTTGACCGTGACGTGCGTTTGGCCTTCGAGCGGCCTAGCTTGCTTCTCGCCACGCGCAGGCGGCGCGCCAGGTATAGATGAGCCGCTGCGCCTGGCATCAGTGGCTGGTGCAGGTGTCTTCAGCGGTACGCTTGCCTGGCCCTCAGGCTTGGCGCTACCTCTGAACTTTGCCCAGAAGCCACGTTTAGGCGCGGCTTCTGGCTTTTGCTGCTCAGGCTTAGCAGACTCAGGTTTGGCTGCAGGTGCGCTTGCAGCGGCCTCGGCTTTAGGCTTCTCAATGGGCTTGCCTGTGCCGATTTTAGGCGCGTCAACACGCGGCGCGGGCTTGTCCTCTGCCTTTTTATCGCGCTTGAAAAGTTTGTCAAGTGGAAGAATGGCGATCTTGGGCCTGCCTGCAGGTTTATCCTCAGGCTTAGACGCGCTATCGGGCTTGGCCTCAGGCTTGGGCTGCTCAGCGGGCTTGTCGGCAGGCTTGGCCGCGTCGGCGGGCTTGCGTCCGAAAGCGCTGAAGAAGCCGCCTGGTTTTTTCTCCTCAGGCTTGGGCTGCTCAGCGGGCTTGTCGGCAGGCTTGGCCGCGTCGGCAGGCTTGCGCCCGAAAGGGCTGAAGAAGCCGCCTGGTTTTTTCTCCTCAGGCTTGGGCTGCTCAGCGGGCTTGTCGGCAGGCTTGGCC
>RFIM01000077.1 GCA_003695215.1 Chloroflexota bacterium | reverse complement strand
GCTCAGGAGGATGAACAGCGCATCGCGGAAGCGTTCGCTCATCGGGCTGCCTCAGATCGAGCGCATGGCGCCGCCATCTATGCGCAAGGTTGCGCCTGTGATGTAGGAAGCCGCTGGTGAGAGCAAGAAAGCCGCTGCGGCGCCGAACTCGTCAATCGTGCCGAGCCGCCTGAGCGGAATTTTGCTGACCGCCTCAGCGCGCGCTTGCTCGAAAGTGATGCCGCGCACGCTTGCAGTATTCTGATCCAGCTGGGCCACGCGATCTGTGTCAATCCTGCCCGGTATCAGGTTGTTGATGCGGATGCCGTCGCTCGCCAGCTCATCAGCCAAAGTTTTGACCAAGCCTGCTACGCCTGCGCGCATCACTGTTGAGAGTCCGAGCCGTTCAATCGGCTCTTTGATCGAAGATGAGGTGATGGTCAAGATGGCTGAGCCGCTGGACATGTGCGGCAGGGCGGCCCGAATCAGCCTGATGGCGCTGAGCAAGGTCAGCTCAAAAGCCGCTTGCCAGTGCGCATCCGTAGTCTCTTTGAAGGTCATAGCAGGCGGCCCGCCCGCGTTGACCAGCAGCGCGTCAATTCTGCCCCAGCGCGCCACAGTCTGCGCGATCCAGGCCTCGATAGCAGCTGCATCGCGCACATCGCACGGCACTGCCAAGACCTGCGCGCCTGTCTCGGCGCTCAGTTTTTCAGCAGCGCGGCGCACTTGTTCGGCGTCGCGGCTGCAGATCGAAAGATGTGCGCCTTCGCGGCCCATAGCGCGCGCTACGCCATAGCCTAGCCCTTTGCTAGCCGCCGCGATGAGCGCCACTTTATCTTTTAAGCCTAAGTCCATTGGTGCCCAACTTCAGTTACAGTGAAGTCTCAAAGAAGCCTGTGGGCTATTCTGCTTGCGCCAGTTGCTCTGCTTGCGCTTGCAAGAACGCCATAATTTTGCCCGTCAGCAAGCCGACGCTATCAGCCGCTAGTGCCAAGTCGAGGACGGCAACAGCGATGGCGTGATCTACGTCTGTGCCGATGCACATACCATAGCCGTCTGCGCCATTCGTGGAGTGAAGCCAGACTTCCGTGATGATCGCCTCAAAGGTCTCTTGAGTCCCATCTGAGCCGACGATTGGCAAGCGTGCCAACGCTGTCCGCTTGGAGACCACCTCAAGGGTGCCGAGCGCCTCGGCAATTTCAGCAGCAAAGGCTTTGACCTGCTCAGGATCGGCGTAGCTCAGCAGGCTCAGCAGCTCACCCTGATCCACTCTATCCATAGGTGCATTGAACGACTGGAACACGGCACACCCTCCTCGCTTAAGTCAGCTTCAGGCTGCCCTGATCTTATCTAGAAAGATCGCCTTTTTGCAACAAGCCTTTGCCCAAAGTGGCTTAGAGAAATATGATAGCCACGGGTCTTGCACAAAGGTGCAAAAACGGGCAAAATGTGCAGCATGAGCAACGCGCTATTCCGCCCTGAGTGGCCGATCATCGGGCATGAGTGGGCTGTGCGGCACATCACGCGCAGCCTGAACGCCGAACGCTTGCGGCACGCTTACTTGATCAGCGGCGTGCCGCGCATCGGCAAGACAACCTTCGCACGCGCCTTCGCCCAGGCCGTCAATTGCCTGAGCGACGTGGCGCGTCCGTGTGGTCTATGCCGCGCCTGCCAAATGACCGCGCAAGGCACCTATGCTGACTTCAGCTTGATTGAGGCGCAAGAGAACGCGCTGAGAATCGAGCAAATCCGTGAGCTGACGCGCGCTGTGGCCTTGCGCCCTGTGGAAGGGCGTTACCGCGTGCTGATTCTGCGCCGCTTCCACGAGGCCAGTCCGCAGGCAATGGACGCTTTGCTCAAGACACTGGAAGAGCCGCCGCCGCATGTGCTGTTGCTGCTGACCGCAGACACAACCGAGTCGCTCTTGGCGACGATCAAATCGCGCTGCCAGCTCTTGAACCTGCGCCCATTGCCCGTTGTCACTGTCCGCGATGCGCTAATCGATCAGCACAAGGTCGAGCCCGAGCGCGCTGCTTTGATCGCACAGTTGAGCAGCGGCCGCATGGGCTGGGCGCTGGACGTCCTGAAGGACGATAGCTTGCTCAAACAACGTGCTGAATGGCTCGATCTGCTGGAACGGGCCTTGGGCGAGAGCCGCACCTTGCGCTTTGAGCGTGCGCGTCATCTGAGCGAGAATCGCGCCGCCTTGCCAACTCTCCTGGCGCTCTGGCAGAGCTACTGGCGCGACGCGTTGCTGTTGGCGCACCACACGGCTGCAGCGTCGATCACTAACCGAGATCGGCGCCATGCCCTTGAGCAAATCGCGCGCTCAGTGAAGGCTGAGGAAATCTACCAGACGCTTCTCGCAGTGCGCCGCACGCTTCGCTACCTGCAGGCAAATGTCAACACGCGCCTTGCGCTAGATGCGCTTATGCTAGAGTTGCCGCGCTTGCGCCTGCTGGCAGCGCCGTGAGGCGTCACCAGAGTTTGCTCCAAGTGACTGTGCGCATGGCGGCTTGTGCTGCTTGCACGCGCGCAGCCTGATCACCTGTGCTGAAGGTGATAGCCATCTGAAAACCGCTTGATGGTGTGCTTGGGCTGTATGCAGCAGCATCGGCGCGGCGAAAGGCCTCGGCAGCTTCTTCAAGCTGATCGGCGAATTTGCTCAGCATGGCGGCATGTTGCATAAGGCGCTGCCGTGCGCTCTGAAAGCGCAGCCGCAGTGCCTCAGCACGCTGACCACTGAATTGATCGGTTGAGAGCCGCAGCATCTCTAATTCAATGGCTTCGATAGCGCTCTGAATGCGGCTGCCATGCGCTCTCAGCGCTGCCGCAACGGCTTGCAAGTTCTCGGGATTGACGGCAATGGACGGCATAGCCGATGCATCCTAATCCTGGTTGATGGTCTCACTTCGAGTGATCTTACGAAAGGCAGGTGAGAACGTCAAGGCAATTAACGAGATTTTTCTACTTCTGGCATACCGCTGTGATGCGCTTGCTCAACGCTTAGCCTACGCTTTCTTGACGTTTTGCCTGCGCCTCGCAGCCCTCGCTGGCCGCTTGTCTTTGTCCAAGGTGTCGTTATAATCAGCATACTGGTATGTACCAGTGTGCGCTAAACTTGAGAGATGAAAGCCATGAGAGATAGCGCAACACAGATCATCCAACAGCTTGCTCAGCAACTGGCGCTTGTTCGAGAGCGCCTAGTGCTGGATCGGCACGTCCTGCCTGCGCCGCACTACGCGCCGCTGCCCAATGGACGTCCGCTCTCAGCTGTGGCCTTGGAGTCGCTCAATTGGCAGGCACTTGCCTACTATGATTACTGGGGAACCTGGCAGACTGACTTTCTGATGCGCTTTGAGCTGCGCGTGCCAACGGGCTGGGATACAACCCAACCGAGCTTTCTGCATTTGCCGCTCGGCGAACCAGCTGACGACTTCCAAGTCCATCCTGAGGCACTGGTCTATGCCGATGGCGCTTTGCTAGCATCCACTGACGTACGCCACACACGAGTTCTCTTGCCTTCAAGCTTACTTGACGGTCAGGCGCACGAAATTCTGTTGCACGGCTGGACTGGTCTAGGCGGCTCGCTGGAGCGCGACTTCCGTCAGCGCTACTACCTACAGCCATGCGCTGTAGTACGCCTAGATTCCGATCTAGCACGCTTCTACAGCCTGGCGCGCAACGTTTTGGAGGTCGTGCAGCACACGCCGCCTGAGTTCCCGCCGCGCAGCCAGCTGATCGCCGCGCTCGAGCGCGCCTTGCTCGCGCTGCAAAGGCATGGCGTGCAGATAGCTGCTGCAGAGCTGGCGAAGAGGCTTGAAAACATGCCAAACGCGCATCCGATGCAGCTCTACGCCGTCGGCCATGCGCATATTGACACAGCCTGGCTCTGGACGCTGGAGCAGACTCGCGGCAAGGCTGCGCGCACATTTCTAACGGCGCTCTCGCTGATGGATAGCTTCCCGCACTATCATTTCGTGCAGAGTCAGCCGCAGCTCTACGCCTTTGTGCAGCAAGATTATCCTGAGCTGTTCGAGCGCATTCGTCAGCAGGTGCGCTCAGGCCGCTGGGAAGCGCTAGGCGGCATGTGGGTCGAGGCGGACTGCAATCTCAGTGGCGCCGAGAGCCTGGCGCGGCAGTTCTTGCTGGGCAGGCGCTATTTCTGCCAGCACTTCGGCGCCAACGCCGACTCGCCTATCCTATGGATGCCTGATACGTTCGGTTTCCCTGCCAGTTTGCCGCAGTTAGCGCGCTTGGCAGGCATTCCCTATTTCTTCACCACCAAATTGCGCTGGAATGAATACAACCAAATTCCGCACGATAGCTTTTGGTGGGAAGGCCTAGATGGATCGCGCCTGTTGACGCACTTCACACCAACGCCGATGCTCTTTTGGTTGCGTATGGCCACCTATAACGCGCACGCCAACGCGCAGTCTGTGATTGAGTCGTGGGCGCGCCTTCACGATAAAGAGCGCGTGCCGCTTGCGCTGATGGTATACGGCTATGGCGATGGCGGCGGCGGACCGACGCCTGAGATGCTTGAGAATATCGCGGCGCTGCAACTGATCCCGAATGTGCCACAGGTATGCACGGCGCGCGCGCTCGATTTCTTCAAGGCTCTGGAGCAGTACGGCGAGCATCTGGCCGTTTGGCGCGGCGAGCTGTATCTAGAGACTCATCAGGGCACGCTGACCAGCCAAGCCTGGATCAAGCGCGCCAATCGCAAGGCTGAGATCGCGCTGCACGATACAGAATTTCTGGCTGCGCTCGCGCACGCCCATACAGGGCGCGCCTATCCTGCGGCGCAGCTCAGCGCGCTCTGGCAGACGCTCTGCTTGCATCAATTCCACGATATCTTGCCTGGCAGCAGCATCGCCGAAGTCTACGATCAAGCGCGTCCTGAGTTCGCGCGTCTGCAGGCGACCTGCGATCAGCTCAGCAGCGCCGCTTTGGAAGCGCTTGGCCAAGCGCTCGGCGGCGATTATCTCGCCGTCAACACGATCTATGTCAGCGCGCCGACGCTCGCCTTGCTCATTGGGCAATTGCCGCCTGATCAGTGCCTGTGGCTTGGCGATGCGCCATTGCCGATGCAAGCGACCGACGACGGCACACTGATCGCTCTGCCCGCTCTGCCGCCTTACAGCCTGACGCCGCTGCGCTCCGCTAAAGGTGCCCCGCCGAGCTTACCGTCGCTGATCGCTACGCCTGAGCGCCTTGAGAACGCTTCTCTTACGCTCAGCTTCGATGCTGCAGGCGATCTGATCGCCATTTACGACAAGGAGCATCAACGGCAAGTGCTGGCAGAAGGCGCTATCGGCAATCAATTCCAAGCATTTCACGATGCGCCGCGCATGTTCGATGCTTGGAACATCGAGCCACTAGATGGCATGCCTTTTGAGACCGCCTTGCCTGCTGAGTCTGTGCGCGTGCTTGAGGCGGGTCCTTTGCGCGCTACGCTAGAGATCGTGCGCCGTATCAAAAGCAGCCTGATCCGTCAGCGCGTCAGCTTGTACGCGCACAGCCGCCGCATAGACTTCCAAACGCAGATCGAATGGCGCGAGCGCCAGACGTTGCTCAAGGTCGCTTTCCCTGTGGCTGTGCGCGCCGATGAAGCGACCTATCACATCCAATGGGGAACAATCAAGCGACCGACGCATCGCAACACGAGCTGGGAACAGGCGAAGTATGAAGCAGCAGCGCATTTCTTCGCCGATCTGAGCGAGTACGGCTATGGCGTCAGCTTGCTGAACGACTGCAAGTACGGCTACGACGTGCGCGAGAACCTCCTGCGCCTGACGCTGATCAAAAGCCCGATCTTTCCTGATCCTAGCGCTGATCTCGGCACGCATACGTTCACCTACAGCTTGCTGCCACACGCCGATCCGAGCCTGCTGACGACTTTCGCAGAAGCCTACCGTCTGAACGCGCCTGTCATGATCGTGCCCAGCAGCGGCAAGCCTGCTGCAGCGCCACTCAGTTTGCTCAGCGTCAGTGCGCCAACCGTGATCGTCGAGACCGTCAAGCGCGCTGAAGAGAGCGACGACCTGATCGTACGCCTATACCGCTGTACCAATGCGCGCGGCACAGTCAAGCTGCGCTTCGGCGTGCCGATCCGCGCTGTGTGGCGCGCCAGCTTGCTGGAAGAGCCGCTTGAAGCGCTGCCGCTGCACGGCGAGAGCGTCACTTTTGCCTTGCAGCCGTTCGAGATTCTCACACTGCGCGTTGCCCTTGCATCATGAAAGGATGAACATGACGCGCTTTGTGCTTATTCCGTTAGATGAGCGTCCTGTGAACGTGCGCTATCCGCAGCTGATCGCGCAGATTGCCGACGCCACGCTGATCGTGCCGCCCACTGAGCTGCTCAGCCGCAAGCGAGCGCCCGCCAATTGCGATGCCTTGCTCGAATGGCTGATGGCGCAAGCGCCTGGCTGTGAGGCGCTGATCCTATCGCTAGATATGCTCGCTTATGGCGGCTTGATCGCCTCGCGCACGACTGATGAGGCAGCAGCGCAGTGCCTTGCGCGCCTGGAGCGCCTGCGCGCAAGGCCGCGCCTGAGCAAGGTCTATGCTTTCAACGTCATCACGCGCATTCCCGACGCTGACGATAGCCTTGAAGAGCCTGAGTACTGGTCAAGCTATGGCAGGCGGCTGCATCGCTATTCGCAGCTGCTGCATCGCGCTGCGGAAGGCCAGGCTGTAGCTGAGCAGATCGCCGAGCTAGAGGCTGAGATTCCTGAGGTGCATCGCCAAGATTTCTTGCGCCGTCGGCTGCGGAACCATCAGGTGAACCTAGCAGCGCTCGGTCTAGCGGCGCAGGGCCTTTTCGATCTGCTGGTCATCAGCTCTGATGATACTAGCCCTCACGGACTTGGCTCTCAGGAGAAAGCCTGGCTGGATCAGTGGCGCAAGCGGCTGCGCTTGACCGATTCGGTGTTGATGTATCCCGGCGCTGATGAGATCGGCTGCGTGCTGGCTGTGCGCGCTCTGCTCAAGGCTGCGCCGCGCTTCTATGTGCATTACGCCATTCCCGAAGATCGGCATCGCGTCGCGCCTTATGAAGATGGCGCCGTCAGTTTGACGGTCGAGCGGCAGATTCGCGCCATTGGCGGCGTGATCGTCGAGCGTGAAGCGCAGGCAGAATTCATCGTGGCGATCAATCCGCCATCGCGGATCGGGGCTGAACTGGACTTCTCACCTGAGGCCTATGCGGCTGAGCAAGCCTATCGCGCCGCGCCAATGGCAGCATTCGCTGAGCAGATCGCAACCTGGCTCCGCGCTGAGCGGCGCGTGATCTTGTGCGATGTCGCCTATCCGAATGGCAGCGATCCCTTCCTGATGGCACAGCTGTTTGCCAAAGTGGATGTGCGGCAGCTTGCCGCATATGGCGCGTGGAATACGGCAGGCAATACCATTGGCACGGCGCTAGCACAAGGCATTGCCAGCAGCTTGGCGCGCACAGCGCAAGGCGCACAAGCGCAGCAGTACTTTCTAGCGCATCGCTTTGTGGAAGATTACTTGTATCAGCAGGGCGTGCGCGCCGAAGTGCGTGCCTGGCTAGCGGCGCGCACAGGCAAGCCTGAGGCGGCACCGCATCTGATGGTGGAAACTTGCGCTTACATCGAACGGGCGCTGAACGAACGTCTGGCTGAGCTGCCTACCCTCGGCCAAACATGGCGTGTGGCGCAAGGCAGTGTTCGCCTGCCTTGGCAGCGTACTTTTGAGGTGGACTTCGATCTGGAGAGGCGATGAACGCGCAGCACTACGATATCGCCATCATTGGCGCAAGCACAGGTGGCACAGCGGCTTATCTAGCCGCTTGTGAGCTCGGCGTGAATGCCGTCTTGGTCAGCGAGACGGCACGCCTCGGCGGTCAGTTCACTGTGCAGGGCGTCTCAGCGTTAGATGAACACGCCTATATCGAGACTTTCGGCGGCACGAGCAATTACATGCGCTTGCGCCAGATCATCCGCGCCCTTTATCAGCGCAAGTACAGCGCGCCTGCCATCATGCAGCATAGCGTGCTCGGCGATGCTGTGCCGCTCAATCCAGGTAATGGCTGGGTAAGTCGACTGTGCTTTCTGCCCGAAGTTGGCGTCGCTGCGCTTGACCAGCTGATCGCCGAGGCGCCTTATTCAGCGCCTGTGCTGCGCCATTGGCGTCCTATCCGCGCAGAGTGTCTTGACGG
>RFIM01000076.1 GCA_003695215.1 Chloroflexota bacterium | reverse complement strand
GCTGCGATCAGCGGCGTCCAGCCGACGTGCAAGGGCGGAAAGTAGGTTGAATCGCTGACGGGCAAAAGCGGCGCGTAGCGCCACATGCTCCAGCCGCTCAGCTGGTCAGGCTGCACAGCATGGCGCAGCGCAGGGTAATCATAGCACATATCTAGCGTGCCAACAGCGCCACAGGATGGGCAGGTATAGGTTACGGCCTCTAGCGCATAAGCCCGCTCGCACAGCGCGCATTGATAGTGAGTTAGGAAAGGATTGGTCATGGTGTCGCTCAAAGTTAGAGCTCAATCTCCACTTGGCTGAAACGCTTCGAGTAGCGCGGCTTATGCGGGCACGAACCAGGTGCCTGCTTCGCCGCGCAGCGCAGCCGCAAGATTTGGCGGATCGCTAATCACAGCTGAGGGGCCGCCGCGCTCTAGGAAACGAACGATCGCCTCGATCTTGGGCAGCATACTGCCTGCGGCGAAGTGACCTTCGGCCATGTATTGGCGCGCCTCGCGCAAGGTCACGCGGTCCAGGAAGCGTTGCTGTGGCGTGTTGTAATAGAGCGCCACGCGCGGCACGCCTGTCGAGATCAAGAACAGATCGGCGCCCAAGCCACTTGCCAACAGGCTGCTGGCCCGATCTTTGTCGATCACAGCGTAGACGCCGCGCAGCTCGCCTTTCTCATTACGCGTGACGGGAATGCCGCCGCCGCCACAGGCAATCACAACATAATCTTTATAGAGCATCTCGCGGATGGCATCTAGCTCGACGATCTCTTGCGGCTGTGGCGAAGCAACCACGCGCCGCCAGCCGCGCCCGACCTCTTCCACCACGCGCCAGCCCTCCGCCTCAAAGTGGCGCGCCTCCGCCTCGCTCAGGAAGCCGCCAATAGGCTTATCGGGCTTCTCAAAGGCAGGATCGTCGCTATGTACCACAGTTTGGGTGATGATGGTCACCACGCTTTGATTGATGCCCAAAGCGCGCAGGCTGTTGCGCAGCGCTTGCTGCAGCATGTAGCCGATTGAGCCTTGCGTATCGGCGACGATCAGATCGAGCGGCACAGTATGCACCTCATGTGCAGCCAGCTCAGCGCGCCGCAAGATGAAACCAACTTGCGGCCCGTTGCCATGCGTGATCACCACGCGCCAACCTTGCCTGACTAGCTGCGCAATGTGTTGGCAGGTCTCGCGCACGGCGTCCCACTGATAGCGCACTTCACGCCGCTCGTTGCTTTGAATGAGCGAGTTACCGCCAACAGCAACAACAGCAATTTGGCTCGGCATAGCGCTGCGCCCTCACGCTTTGCCTGTGAAGCGATAGCCAATCCCGTACTCGCTCTGAATGTAGGTCGGCGCTTTCGGATCAGGCTCAATCTTGCGCCGCAAATGCGAGACGTAAATGCGCGGATAATGATGCTCTGTGTGATATTCCGGGCCCCAAACCTGTTCCAGCAATTGCTCGAAGGTCAGCACTTGCCCGCGATTTTTGACGAAAATGGCGATCAGCTTGAATTCAGTCGGCGTCAGGCGTATTTCCTGCCCATTGGCCCAAACGCGGCGCGTGTTCAAGTCCACTGTCAAGTAGTCGTCGCTATAAGCGGCCGTTTGCAGCGCATCTTCGTCGCGCGAGGCGCGGCGCAGCAAAGCGCGCACACGCGCGTGGAACTCCATATTGCGGATCGGCTTGAGCATGTACTCATCGGCGCCGAGGTCTAGCCCGCGCACGATCTCCTCTTCTGTGATGGCCGTGGCCGTCATGATCAGAATCGGCACGTTGGAGAGTTCGCGGATGCGCTGGCAGACCGTCAAGCCGTCCATCATGGGCAAGGAGACATCTAGCACCACCAGATTCGGGCGTTGATCGTGAAACATGCGCAAACCTTCCAAGCCGTTGAGCGCCGCGAGCGGCTCGTAACCGTGTTGCTTTAAATCCAATTGGAGCAAACGGCTCACTTCAGGATCATCTTCCACAATTAAGACTTTGGTTTTGGTAGACATAGGCGCTTCCTGTTCTACATAAAAGAGGCAGCCTGAAAGCGTGCTGATGCTGCTATAAAAGCGATTGTAGCACGTTTCCGAGCCAGACGTGCTACGATCAATGCAGTTTTTATAGGTACCTTCTAAGGCGCCTCAGCCTTGCGCCAATCTCTCGCGCAGGAAGCGAATCGCCTCGCCCAGCTCGACGTCGCGCCCATTCACGTCAGGGATCATCGGGATATCAGGCTCAATGCCCGCGCCTTCCAACTGCTGACGGCTCGGCGGGAAAAACTCGGCCGTAGTGACGTGAATGGACGACTTATCCAGCAGCTGGAAGATCAGCTGGACAGTGCCTTTGCCAAAGCTGCGTTGACCAATGACTGTGGCGCGTCGGTGATCTTTGAGCGCGCCTGCAACTAGCTCAGCAGCGCTAGCAGTGCCGCTGTTGATGAGAACAGCCATTGGCAAGTCTGTGAGCGTGCTGCCATTGCGCACGCGGTATTCTTTCTCGCCTTGACGGCTCTGCTCGTACAGCACAACCAAGTCAGGCGGCAAGAATTGGCTAGCGACTGTGATCGACTCCTGCAGCAGGCCGCCTGGATTGTTGCGCAGGTCTAGCACTAAGGCGCGGATATCGGCGCTGCGCAGCTCCTCGAATGCCTTTTTCAGCTCAGTAGGCGTGCGGCTAGTGAAGCGCAGCACTTGGATATAGCCAAAGGAGGCTTCTTCCTCGAGCGTGCGCCACACCACAGAAGGAATCTCGATAGTCTCGAAAAGAATGGTGTAGACGCGCGTATTTTCGGTCTCTGAATCAGCGCGCACCTCGATTTTGACGCCGTTGCCTTCCTTGACCTCGCCGCGCAAGAGCTGATCCACAGCATCCTGGCGCAGATCGAGCGCGACTTCTTGATCGTTCACCTTCAGCAGGATGTCGCCATCGCGCACGCCCGCGCGAGCAGCTGGGCCATCTCGGAAAGGATACAAGCGGAAGCGCCCTGCTTCGTCACGGCGCACCTGCACGCCGATTCCGCCGTACTGCCCTGCCAGGACGTTCGACTCGCTCGCGGCCACAGGCGGCTCAATGAAGTACGTCAGGCGGTCGTTGAGCGTGGCCAACATGCCGCGAATGGCGCCGTATTCAAGCTGCGTGGCATCAGGCAGCGGG
>RFIM01000075.1 GCA_003695215.1 Chloroflexota bacterium | reverse complement strand
CTTCCTGTGCGAGAACAATCAGTACGCCATGTCCATGCCTGTGCAAAAAGCCTTCAACATTGAGCACATCAGCCAGCGCGCAGCAGCTTACGGCTTGCCAGGCATCACAGTGGATGGCAACGACGTCCTAGCGGTCTATGGCGCGGTCAGCGAGGCAGCAGCGCGGGCGCGGCGCGGCGCGGGCGCCACTTTGGTTGAGGCCAAGACGTACCGCTACAAAGGGCATTCCAAGAGCGATAAACAAGCCTATCGCAGCCGCGAGGAGGTGCGCTACTGGCAGGAGAATTTTGATCCGATCATGCGCTTCTCGCAGCTGCTGCTGATGGCAGGCGTGATTGACGAGGCTGAGGCGGCGCAAATGCGCGATCAGGCGATCGCAGTCATCGATCAAGCGGTCGCTTTCAGCGAAGCCAGCCCTGCGCCAAGCGTGGCGGATATCATGGACGGTGTCTATGCCTGAGCTGCGCGAACTGACCTACGCTGAGGCCCTGCGCGAGGGCTTGCGCCAGCTGATGGAAGAAGACGAGCGCGTTTTCTTGATCGGCGAGGATATCGGCGTATATGGCGGCGCTTTCGGCGTTACGGCGGGCTTGATCGAGCAGTTTGGCGCTGAGCGCGTCATTGATACCCCGATCTCAGAGGCGGGCATCGCGGGCGCTTGCATCGGCGCGGCCCTGACAGGCATGCGCCCGATCGGCGAAATCCAATTCATGGACTTCGTCACGCTGAGCATGGAGCAGCTGGTGCTACAAGCGGCGAAGGTGCGCTTCATGTTCGGCGGCAAAGCAAGCGTGCCAATGGTCTTGCGGATGCCAGGCGGCAGCGGCACAGGCGCAGCCGCACAGCACAGCGAGAGCCTTGAGAACTGGTTTGTTCACGTGCCAGGCCTCAAGGTCGTCATGCCAAGCACACCTTACGATGCCAAAGGCTTGCTGCGCGCCTCTGTGCAGGATAACAACCCTGTCATCTTCGTTGAGCATAAGCTGCTCTACAAGACCAAAGGGCACGTGCCTGAAGAGCCCTACATCGTGCCGCTGAGCCAGAGCAAAGTAGTGCGCGAAGGCGCGCATTTGACGGTCGTGGCGACTTCAATTATGGTCAATCGGGCGCTGCAGGCCGCTGAAGAGCTGGCAAAAGAAGGCATTGAGCTTGAGGTGATCGATCCGCGCACGCTCAAGCCATTGGATGACGCGCCGATCATCGAGTCGGTCAAGAAGACAGGCCGTGCCCTAGTGGTGCATGAGGCGGTCGAGATGGGCGGCTTTGGCGGCGAGATCGTGGCGCGCATTGCGGCCAGCGAGGCTTTCGACTACCTTGAAGCGCCCATTCGGCGCTTGGCAGGCTTGGACATTCCCATTCCCTACAATCGCGAGCTGGAATATCACGCTGTGCCGCAAGTCGAGAGCATTGTGCGCGAGGCGCGCAAACTGGTGAAAGGTGAGTACTAGCCATGCCCGTGCCGATCATCATGCCGAAGTTCGGTTTCACGCTCGAGAGCTGCCAGATCGTACAGTGGCTGGTGCGCGAAGGCGATCGCGTCCGCAGCGGCGATCCGCTCTGCGAAGTGACTACCGACAAGGTCAACATGGAAGTCGAGGCGACCGAAGATGGCGTCGTCCATCAGATTCTGTACCAAGCAGGCGATATCGTGCCTGTGACTGAGGTGATCTGCTATTTGCTGCGCGAAGGCGAAGTGGCAGAAGCAGCGCCTGCGAGCGCGCCGAATGCCACGCCTTTGGCGCGGCGCATCGCCGAGAGCAACCATCTGGACTTGGCGGCTGTGCAAGGCAGCGGCCGCGATGGCAAGATCATGCGCCGCGATGTGGAACAGGCGCTAAAAGTGCGCGCCACACCAGCAGCGCGCCGCTTGGCGGCTGAACACGGCATTGATTTAGCTCAAGTGCCAGGCACAGGCCCTGCTGGGCGCGTGCAAGGCACGGATGTACGCGCCGTCATTGCGGAGCGCGCCGCCCAAGCCGCGCCTGAGCCACCTGTTGCGCCTGCCAGGCCGCTCGGCAAGCGCGATACGCAAGATATGGCGCCGCCGAGCTTCCCTGCGCCGACAGATCGGCATGTAGTGCGCCTTGAAGGCATGCGCCGCACCATCGCGCAGCGCCTGCAGAAGAGCTTCCAGACCGCGCCGCACATCTTCCTGGAAGCTACTGCGGATATGAGCGCTATTGAAGGCCTGCGCAAAACGCTCAAGGCACGCCATGAGAAGCTCTCAGTCACGGCTGTGCTGATCAAAGCCTGCGCTTGGGCGCTCCTGAAGCATCCTGCGCTCAACGCCACGCTGGAGAATGACGAGATTTCCTATTGGCACACAGCCAACATCGGCATGGCAGTGGCGCTGCCAGATGGCTTGATCGTGCCTGTGATACACAACGCTGAGAAGCTCTCGCTGCAGAGCATTCAGCAGGAGGTCGATCGGCTTGCTGATTTGGCGCGCCAAGGCAAGTTGACGCTCGATCAGGTCAGTGGCGGCACTTTCACCATCAGCAATATGGGCATGTTCGGCGTGGATCGCTTCACGGCGATCATCAATCCGCCGCAAGTGGCGATCTTGGCCGTCGGGCGCATTGTGCAGCAGTTTGTGCCTGATGCAGAAGGCAAGCCTGTGCTGCGACCGATGCTCAACCTGATGCTCAGCGCCGATCATCGCGTGGTCGACGGCGCGCACGCGGCGCACTTCCTGCGCGACCTGCGCCTCGTCCTGGAAACGCCATCTTTGCTGGCTTGGTGAGCCAACGCTCCTCGAGATCGCGCCTTGCCTGCAAGAAGAAGTATTGGTTGTGCCTTGCCCTACCGCAAGGAGACCTTTTCGGCTAGGGCAGGGCGCACCTTTGGACAAACTCAAGCCGCTGCGCTAGACTCCTCAGCATGACCACAGAACGCTTATACTACAACGACGCTTATACGCTCACCTTTGAAGCGACCGTCCTTGAGGTGACCACTCACGCGGATCGCCCTGCTGTAGTGCTGGATCGCACTTATTTTTATCCCGAAGGCGGCGGCCAGCCTGCAGATCGCGGCACGCTGAACGGCGTGCGCGTGCTGGACGTTCAGACGCGGCCGACGGATCGGGCAGTGCTACACGTGCTTGAGGCGCCGCTGAACGCGCCGCGCGTCACAGGCGTCATTGACGGCGAGCGCAGGCGCGACTTGCGCTCGCATCACAGCGGGCAGCACATCCTCTCGCAGGCCCTTGAGCGCGCCGCGCAAGCGCAGACGCTCAGCGTGCACATGAGCGAGGCGAGCATGACCATTGACATCGATCGCGCTGACATCACGCCTGAAGCTTGGCAGGCTGTCGAGCAATTGGCGAATCAGGTCGTGCTAGAAAACCGTCCTGTGCGCGCATGGTTCCCTAGCCCTGAGGCATTGGCGGCGCTCAACCTTCGCAAATTGCCTGAGGTAGATGGCAAAGTGCGCGTTGTGGATATTGGCGGCTTCGATATCACGGCCTGTGGCGGCACACATGTGGCGCACACCGGCGAGATCGGCTTGATCAAAATCATCAAGGCTGAGAGGCGCGGCCAGACTACTCGGCTTGAATTCAAGTGCGGCGAACGCGCGCTGCGCGACTTTCAGGCGAAGAACGATGTGATCAATCGCTTGGCAGCGGCTTTGACGGTCGGCTATTGGGAACTGCCTGAGGCTGTGGCGCGCTTGCAAGATCAAAATCGCGCTCTGCAGAGCGATCTGAGAGCAGCGCGCGAGCAATTGGCGGCATATGAAGCCGCGTCGCTGTTGGCAGAGGCCGCGCTGCACGGCCCTTATCGGCTTGTGGCGCGCGCCTTTGCGCGTAGCGCCGATGAGGTGCGCCTGTTGGCGCAAGCGCTGACGGCTGAGGCAGGCGTGATCGCGCTTTTGGGCGCGGTTGACGAAAAAGCGCAGCTGGTCTTCGCGCGCAGCGCCGATGTGCCGCTGGACGTCGTGCCGTTGCTCAAATGCGCCTTGGAGCGGCTCGGCGCGCGCGGCGGCGGCAGGCCAAATATGGCGCAGGGCGGCGGCGTCAAGGCAGATTTGGCGCAAGTGCAAGCGGCAATTGACGCGGCTATAGCGCTGTTATCGTGAGATGAGTTTGTTGCGGAGTCTGTGAAATGCGCGTGGTCTCACTTCTGCCGAGCAGCACGGAGATCGTCTGTGCGCTTGGCATGGCTGATCATCTGGTCGGTCGGTCGCACGAGTGCGATTATCCTGAGCAAGTCAAGGCGCTGCCTGTTTGCACGGCGCCGAAGTTCGATCCGCATGGCACGAGCGCTGAGATCAACCAGCGTGTGCGCGAGGTGCTGCGCGAGGCGCTCTCAGTTTATCGCGTGGACGAGGCGCTTCTGCAGCGCTTGCAGCCTGACGTGATCCTGACGCAGTCGCTGTGCGAAGTCTGTGCGGTCAGCTTGGCAGAGGTGCAGAAGGCGGTCTGCACTTGGTCGCAGGCGGCGCGCATTGTCTCGTTAGAGCCGAATCGGCTTGAAGATATCTTCGCCGACATTCATCGAGTGGCTGAGGCGCTCGGGGTGCCTGAGAGCGGCGAGCGCTTGGTCATGGACATCCGCTGGCGCATGGAAGTTGTGGCCGATCGCGCCCAGCGCCTTCCGCACAAGCCGACGGTCGCTTGCTTGGAGTGGATCGATCCATTGATGGCCGCAGGCAACTGGATTCCTCAGCTAGTGGAAATGGCAGGCGGGATCAATCTATTCGGCGAGGCAGGCGCGCACTCGCCATGGCTAGCCTGGGAGGCTCTGCGCGAGGCCGATCCTGAAGTCATCATCCTGATGCCCTGCGGCTTCGATATAGCGCGCACTGCTCAGGATTTGCCGATCCTACAGGCGCTAGAAGGCTGGCATAAGCTGCGCGCCGTTCAAACAGGGCAGGTCTACCTGACGGATGGCAATCAGTACTTCAACCGTCCTGGGCCGCGCCTCTTACAATCGCTAGAAATTCTGGCTGAGATTCTGCATCCGAAAGTTTTTCCATTTGGGCATCGCGGCAAGGGCTGGCAAGTGGCGAGCTTATGAAAGGTCGAGGCGTGAGGCTCTCTGAAGCGGCTCAGGCAGTCATCGAGCGCGCTGCGCACGATCAGATCGCCTATTTCGATCTGCAATTCACTGACATAACGGGCATGGTCAAGATGGTGCAGATTCCAGCGCGCCAGCTCGAAGCGGCGTTCGCGCATGGCGTCTGGTTTGATGGCTCTGCCCTAGAAGGCTTTGCGCGTGTGGCTGAGTCAGATATGTTCCTGCGCCCTGATCCTGCCACCTATGCTGTGCAGAGCTGGGCGAGCCAGACCGATCGCGTGGCGCGCCTGATCTGCGATGTCTACACGCCCAGTGGCGAGCCGTACAGCGGCGATCCGCGCGGCGTGCTGCGCCGTGCCGTTGCGCTAGCCGCTGAGCACGGCTATCGCTATCTGCTGGCGCCTGAGCTGGAGTTCTACCTATTCCGTCCTTTGCAAGGCGGCGCGAGCGTGCCACAAGCTGGCGATCATGCAGGTTACTTCGACGTGAGCGATAGCTTAACACAGCGCGTGCGCCGCGCCATCACAGACGCACTTGAATCAATGGGTATCCTAGTGGACTCGGCGCATTCGGAAGTCGGCGATGGCCAGCACGAGATAGATTTCGCGCCGCTCGAGGCGCTTGCCATGGCCGACGCGATCATGACGGCACGCTTGGTAGTGCGCTCCGTGGCGCGCGATCACGGCCTGTTGGCGACCTTCATGCCAAAGCCGTTGGCAGGCGTGGCAGGCAGCGGCATGCATACACACCAAATGCTGACCAATGCTGAAGGCGTCAATCTGTTCGCTGATCCTGAAGATGCCTACGGCCTTTCGGCGCTAGGGCGCGCCTTCATGGCAGGGCAATTGGCGCACGCACGCGGCATATGCGCTGTGCTGGCGCCTTTGGTAAACAGCTACAAGCGCTTGGTAGCAGGCCTGGAGGCACCTGTGTACGTGACTTGGGCGCAGTTGAATCGGGCGGCGCTACTGCGTGTGCCGCGCAATCAACCGAGCGGACGCGATCGCGCCCGCATCGAGCTGCGCTGCGTCGATCCGAGCTGCAATCCATACTTGGCCTTCGCCGTGATGCTGCACAGCGGCCTCGATGGCATTCAACGCAACACGCCTTTGCCGCCTGCCGCCGAGGAAGAGCTGTACGCCTTCAACGTGCGCCGCCGCCAAATTGAGACGCTGCCGACATCGCTGAACGAAGCCCTAGATGCCTTCGAACGTTCTGAATTGGCGAGCGCCGCGCTCGGCCTGACCGTCTTCGAGCGCTTCCTAGAGGCGAAACGCTTGGAGTGGAACGACTACGTGCTGAGCGTCTCGCCCTGGGAGCTGGAACGTTACCTGCTCAACTATTGAGCGCACTGCCATGAGCCACACGCGCCCGACTGTGAGTGTTCAAGATTTGCTGCGCCACGCGCTGCCAATCGGCACGCGCCTTGTGGCAGGCCAGGCAGGTTTGCACGGCGCCGTCTCGTGGGTAGCCGTGCTGCACACGCGCCCGCCGGCTTTCCCTTCGCTGGAAGGGCGTGAGTTGGCGCTGCTCTCCATAGATGCGCTGCATCTGCTCAGCGATAAGCTGACCTTGACGTCAATTATCCACGATCTAGCGCAAATGGACGTGGCAGCTATCGCTGTGGTCGGCACAGTCGATAGCGCGGCGCGCAAAGCGGCTCAGGATCACAACATACCGCTTTTGAACCTGCCCGACGGCGTTGTTTTGCGCCAACTCGAGCGCGACTGCGTGCGCGTCCTGCTGGGCACGCCGCCGAGTCCTGAAGAGCGCGGTGCCGTCATCCATGAGCAGCTGCTGCAGCTCAGCACGGAGAATCGTGGCTTGCGCGCCTTGATCGCCGCGCTGGCTGATCTGAGCGGCAGGACGGTCGTGGTGCAAGATAAACGGCTCGCCATCTTGGCTG
>RFIM01000074.1 GCA_003695215.1 Chloroflexota bacterium | reverse complement strand
AGTGGATTCATGCCGTAGATGGCCGTCATGCGCGCGCGGATGATGTAATCGTAGACGTCGGTCGCATCCAATGGATACATTGGCATCAGCGTGGCGTGCCCTAACGCGGAAAGGCTTAGAATCAACCAAATTGCCCGTCGACGGCGCAATCGCCGTGCGCCAAAGCGGTAACCAAGCGCGTACAGCGCAAAAGCTACGGCAAAAGTCAGGATGTAGAGCCAGGCGCCTTCAGGTGCGAAGTGGCTGAGCGTGGCGAAAGTCTGGAATGGTTTGCCCAAATGCGTTACAAGGCTGTAACGCAGTGTGAAATTCCAGTAAAATAAACAGCATGTGATGATTTCGCACCACACCAGCCACGCTGTGGCCGACGATCGCAAGATGAAACGCGCTATTGTTCGCTTGAGAGCTTGACGATGCATACACCGCCTGAAGAATTGCCTACGGACGCGCCACAAACTGTACCACAAGTAGCGCCTGAGCTGAGTCCGCGCATGATTCAGAGCGGACGGATGCGCGCATGGCTGATCTTGCTGCTGTGCCTGGCGGCTGCCTTCTTAATTGCTTGGCTGCTCGGTTTCTTCAACGTCTGAATTTCGAAGGCTGAGGAAAGCTCATGAACGGTCAACCTGGCGATACGGACCGCCTTATGCATTCAGAAGATGCAGCGGAGCCAATTTTCGAGACGCTCAAACGCCAAACCGATCAGCTTCTAGCTATCAATAACGTCATCACGGCAGCTGCAAATTCGCCCGATCTCAATCACACTCTCAGCGCAGCTCTCGAAGCCGTCTTGAAATTGGTGCCGCTGGATGCCAGCGGCATCAGTCTGATTGATTATGCGGCAGAGGAGCTGGTCATGTATGCACAGCGCGGCTGGCGCCGCGATTTCACTAGCGAGCCGATGCGCGTCAAGCTTGGCGAAGGCATCTCGGGCTTGGTCATCCGCAGCGGCGAGCCTGTCATCACTGGTGACTTGAGCGACGATCCGCGCCTGCAAGTGCCTGCTTTCATCGAAGAGCGCGTCAAGGCAATGGCGCTCTTGCCTATGCACGCGCGTGGCAAGGTCGTTGGTGTGTTGAGCGTGATGAGCCGCAGGCCCTACGAATTCAGCAGCGCCGAGATCGGCATTTTGCAGGTGATCGCCGATCAGGTCGGCTTGGCGATCGATAATGCGCTCTTGGTCGATTCAGTCCGTGCCCAGCAACAACGCTTGGAGGCCATTCTGCATGCCACAGCCGACGCAATCATTGCCACAGACGAACGCGGCACGATCAACTTGATCAATCACGCCGCGCGCCGCCTCTTCAATACCGAAGCCAAACTGCTAGGCGAGCCGCTGTGTGAAGCGCCTTTCTTGCCCTCGATTCGCGAGCGCCTATGTGCGGCGCTGCAACCTAACGCCGTCGAGCGCACCTTCGAGGTGACCTTGCCCAATCAGCAATGCCTGCTGTGCGAAGTTGCGCCCATTCAGGTTCATAAAAGCAGCGCCCTGCCAAGCTGGGTGGTCGTCTTCCGCGATATCACACATCACAAGCAAGCCGTGCAGGCGCGCCTGAATTTCATCCAGACTGCAGCCCACGAGCTGCGCAATCCGCTCGGCGCTGTGCTTAGCGCCCTGAACATGCTTAGCAAACCGTTAGAGAATCGCCTGAATGAGAGCGACAAGGAGCTGTTCGATATCGCCTTGCGCAGCGTCCTGCGTATGCAGGAACTCGTGGACGATCTACTGAACCTAGAGCACATTGAGTCGGGCATTGGCATGCGCTTTGAGCCGATCAACGTCTTTGAGATGTTGGCGCGCTGTACTAACGATATGCGTCCGTTGCTGATGAATAAGCAGCAGCAGATCACCTTAGAGATTGCAGCGGACCTGCCGCCACTGCTAGGCGATGAGCGCTGGCTCTCACGAGCCGTCATCAATTTGATCAGCAACGCGCACAAATACACGCAAGAAGGCGGGCAGATTGTCATCCGCGCCTTCCAACAAGTATCCGACGGCAAGCCTGAATTGATCATTCAGGTGCAGGATAACGGGCCGGGCATTCCACGCGAGGCGCAGCGTCGCCTCTTCGACCGCTTCTACCGCGTGCGCCACGCTGAGCATCAAGCTGTGGGCACAGGCTTGGGCTTGGCGATCGTCAAGTCCGTGGCAGAGCAGCACAAAGGGCGCGTGACCGTCTACAGCGAATTGCCGCTGTTCAGTACCCTTTGGCAGAACAAAGGCACCACTTTCAGCCTGATCCTGCCCTATCGCGACCAAGCAGATTAAGAAACAACTTGGTAGAATTGATGCGATGAGCCATTTTTACCCTGCGAGCTTGAAAGATGTCCGTCTCACCAGAGCCGCTCTCTGCTGAATCGGAGAACAATGCAGCGCGCGCAGCTGTCAGCGCCGCTGATGTGCAGCGTGTGATGATCGCGCCTAATCCGATCATCGAGGATGTGCGCTTGAGCCGCTTGAGCGAGCCTTTCGCCATCTTGCCCTTCTCACGCCTGCCTGCTAGCCAAGTGATCGCGCCCAGCAAGCCTGGCAATCCTGAGCTGCAGAGGCGCTACATCAAGGAAAAAGACCTGACCGAGCTTTGGGCGAAGATCACTGAGCTACAAGAGCGCGTCGTCAACAGCGTGCGCGCCGACCGCACTAACACGGATGCCTATCAGCGCGATCTGCTCTATGCGCGCACGCTCCTGCTCGAAGCGGACGCCAATTTTGAAGAAGCCTATCAGGTCTACTATATGGTCAAGGCCGATTTAGAGCGCGAGATGCGCGTGGCAGCCGATATTCGCCGCTATCGCT
>RFIM01000073.1 GCA_003695215.1 Chloroflexota bacterium | reverse complement strand
GGCAGCGCTGCAGGGCTGATCTTCGATACCCGCGGCCGACCGATCAGCTTGCCACGCGATCTGAGCAAGCGCACTGAACTCTTGCCTAAGTGGTATGAAGCCGTGCAGAACGCCGACTAAGTGAAGGTGCTATGCCGTACTATCCTGAGACGACAATCATTCTTGGCTCGACGCGCATCATCCGTGAGTACAAATTGCCACCCAACGCCGTCGGCAGAGCTGAGGTCAGCAGCGGCGCGACCGTGGCACCAGATACAGTGCTGTTGGCAGGCGCCATTCCCTCTGAGGTCATCTTCTTGGATGCGCTCAAGCTGCTTGGGCTGCGCAGCGCCGATCAGATCACTGAAGAGATGATCCAAGTGCCAATTGGCGAAGTCTACGATAGTGGCGTGACGCTTCTGATGAACGGTACAGGGCGGCGCGCCAAGCGCGTCATTACGCCCAAACGGTCGCTTTTTGCATCCCTTGAAAACGGGCGCGTGCTGCTACAAACCGATCCGCGGCCTGTGGCCGTTTATGCCTTGATGGAAGGGCGTGTGAACAGCGCCAGCGACGATCGCGTGGTGCTGGAGACAGGCGGCGCGCTAATTCAATCGGCGTGGGGCAATGGCAAAGCCAGCTACGGTACGCTCAGCTTTGAGAAAGATGAACCAGACGCCTTGTTAGAGCGGCTAGGCTTGGAAAATGAAGAAGATAGCGGGCAGATAGTTGTGCTGGAAGAGTCCATTCAAAATAACTTTGTCTTCGTACGGGCATCTGAGGAGCGCTGGCGAGGCATCATCGCGCCATCAATGAGTTCAGCGCTGCGCGAACAGGCGCTTCAGCTCAGCATCCCTGTGATCTTGACAGAAGGGTTCGGCAATCTGCCGTATTCCAGCGTTATCTACAACCTTCTCGAGAGCAATCGCGGACGCTTCACAGCTGTGGACGCTGTGGAGCCTTCCGTTTGGCGCTCTGAGCGGGCGGAGATCATTATTCCGACAGGCATCAGCTCGCGCTTGCGTACGCCGGAGGTCAACCTGCCTGTGGTGCCTGGCGCTACCGTGCGAGTCACGCGTCTGCCGCATATAGGGCGCACTGCTAGGGTGCTAAATTTGCCTGAATCGCCTGTTACAATGGAAAATGGACTGCGTCTTGCCGTGGCAGAGGTACAATTCTCGGATAACTCAGAGATCGCCTTCGTGCCGCTGGCAAACTTGGAACTGATCGGGCGTCCATTGGATGCGCCGAGCCGACCGCAATCTTAGGGGGAAGCATGGCTAACGATTTTGGTGGCAGCCTGCCGCTCGATGATCTGGATCCGATTGCCAACACGGCGCCGCCGCCGCGCAATCGGGCTTTCCTGATTTTAGCGATCATACTCATCATTGCGATTGGCGTTGGTTTGATCTTGATTATCCTAGCGGCGATTGATGCCGGCAACCGCAATCGCGAGCTGCAGCAGACGCGTGTGGCCATCGAGCAGACCAACGCTGCCGTCTTCGATGCACTAACGCGGACAACGATCGCCCAGACGTGGACGCGTACACCGACGCCGACCAGCACGCCGACCAACACGCCAACGCCGACCAGCACGCCGACCAACACGCCAACGCCGACGCTCGATCTTCAGGCGACTGAGATCGAAGGCACGCGCATCGCCCTGCTCACGCAGACCTTCCAAGTCTCGGCTTTGGAAATCACTCAGACAGCCCAAGCCTTCGCCACGCTTTTTGCCCAACAAACTCGGAATGCCGCAGCACTGCTGACTTTAACAGCGCAGCCCGTCCCGCTGACTGTCACGCCCGATGTTGCGCTCGGCACGCCAATTTTCGTCACGCCGCCTGGTATCTTAGTGACTATCTCGCCATCGCCGACTTTTGGCTTGGTCGAGCTTGGCACGCCTGTGGCGCCGCTGGCTTTAGTGACCGTTGCGCCAGGCGTCGGGATAGCCCTCTCACCAACGCCGCCCAGAGCTTTGCCTGAAGGCGGCTTCTTCGCTGATATCGGGCTAGGCGGCAACTCGCCCAACAGCCTGCCTGCTATCGGCTTGTTGGCGCTCGGGCTGTTGGCGATCATCTTCGTGGCGCGGCGCTTGCGCACGAAGGATTAGAGCAATTTGTGCGTTCTGCACAATTGACCCTGCCCTGCAGCGTGTATAATGAGGCGTGAGGATCTCACGGACATGATTCGCGTTCGTTTTTCGCCGCGCCGTAGCCGCCGTACCACCAGCCATAGGTCTGGATGGCTGCTGCGCGCTGCCTAGCTGAAGAACAACGCGCAAGCCCTTCAGACTTGAACGAGTCTGAAGGGCTTTTTTTATGCATTTTTGAGAGCGGAGGGAACTTGGCACACGCACACTTTGAACCAGCATCAGTTGGCACAGCACACAAGCTGCGCGTCGGCGTTTTTGGCGCCACAGGCTACACAGGTCAGCTCTTGATCGAGTTGCTGCGCGCTCATCCCTACGCGGCGCTCCAATTTGCCACTTCTGAGCGCGAGAGCGCCCTTGAAGACGGCACAGCGCTCATCCGCGCTGAGGAAGCGCCGCTAGATAGCGTAGACGCGGCCTTCTTGTGCCTGCCGAATGGCGTCTCAGGCGCCGTAGCAGCCCGAGCAGTGGCTGCAGGCGTGCGCGTGGTCGATTTGAGCGCCGATCTGCGCCTTGAGTCGGCTGCGCTCTATGAACAGACCTACAGGATGCCACATCCTGCGCCGCAACTCTTGCCTGCGCCTTATGGCTTGCCTGAGATCGCGCGCTCGACCTTGCACAAGGCGCCCTACATCGCCAATCCAGGCTGCCATGTGACCGCCGTGCTATTGGCGCTTTATCCATTGGCGCGCGCAGGCGCATTGAGCGATGCGCCGATCATCGCTGATACCAAGACGGGCGTCTCAGGCGCCGGCAAAGAGCCGAAGCCTGAGTCTATGTTCTGCGAGGTCTACGGCGATGTGAAGCCTTACAACATCGGGCGCAAACATCGGCATGTGCCTGAGATCGAGCAAATGCTCGACAAGCTACAGCCCGATCGCGGCGCGCTGATCTTCGCGCCACACTTAGTGCCGCTCGAGGTCGGTTTGTTGGCGACGGTCTACGCGACGCTCAAGCCTGAGTGGACGCTAGAGCGCGCCTATGCGGAGTATCAAGCTGCATACGCGGGCGAGCCGCTGATCAAGCTGCATCCTTTGGGCCGAGTGGCGCGCATTCGTGAGGCGGCGCATCGCAACGGCGCGGTCGTCGGCGTGAGCGAAGGCGCGGGCAATACGCTGATCCTGACGTGCGCCATAGACAATTTGCGCAAGGGCGCTTCGGCACAGGCGCTGCAGAACTTCAACCTGATGTTCGGCTTGCCTGAGACGGCTGGCCTAGTGTGAGGGGTGCGCATGCTGACGGTTTACAAGATCGGCGGCGCGCCGCTGGAAGACTCAGCTTATCTCAGCGCGCTAGCTGAACATCTCAAGCGCCTTGCTACGCCGCCGATTCTGGTCCACGGCGGCGGCAAAGCTATCAACCGTTTGCAGGCGGCCTTTGGCATCACGCCGCGCAGCATCGGCGGGCTGCGCGTCACGGATGAGCAGACTATGGCGCTGGTTGCCATGGCGCTGATTGGTGAGGCGAACGTGAATCTGGTGGCGACTTTGGTCAAGCATGGCGTGGAAGCGCAAGGCTTTCACGGCGCGGATCGCGCTCTGTTGCGCTCGCGGCGCCTGGAGCATCCTGAGGGCGATCTCGGGCGCGTCGGCGCTGTTCATAGCGTGCGCGTTGAAGTGCTGGAACAGGCGCGCTCAATGGGCGTGGTGCCTGTGATCGCGCCAATTGCTTTGGCGGATGATGGCGGCTTGCACAACATCAACGCTGATCAAGCTGCAGGCGCTATCGCCGCGGCGATCGGCGCGGCGCAGGTCATCTTCCTGACGGACGTGCCAGGCGTGCTGCACGAAGGCGCGATCCTGCCACAGCTGAGTCGCCATCAGGCTGAGTCCCTCATCGCTGACGGCACAGCGCAAGGCGGCATGGCTGTCAAAGTGCGTGCGGCGCTAGAGGCGCTCTCAGCGGGCGTCGGCGCAGCGCGCATCACGGATATCTACAGTCTCTCAAATGGCACAGGCACTCTGATCACAGCATAGAATAACTAGGAAGGTGAGCTTATGACGATCGCACGTGATTTAACGGCAGCTGAGATCGTGGCGCTAGGCGAGGCACGCTTGGTCAGGACCTACAAGCGTCCGCCGATGGTTCTCTCACATGGGCGCGGCGTGCAGGTCTGGGATACAGACGGGCGCGAATATCTGGATTTCGCCGCGGGCATCGCTGTGAACGCGCTTGGTCATGCTGATAGCGGCATTGCTGCAGTCTTAGCGGAGCAGGCCGCCAAGCTGATGCACACCAGCAATCTGTACCACACGCTGCCACAGATCGAGCTGGCTGAGAAATTGACGGCGCACAGCTTCGCTGATCGCGTCTTTTTCACCAACAGTGGCACAGAGGCGAACGAGGCGGCGATCAAGTTTGCCCGCAAATACGCTCGTGTGGCGCATAATACGCACGAGAAGACACAGATCGTGTGTTTCGATCACGCCTTTCATGGGCGCACAATCGGCTCCTTGGCGCTGACGCCTAAGGAAGCCTACCAAGCGCCCTTCCGCCCGCTCATGCCCGACGTGATCGTCTTGCCCTTCAACGACCAAGCGGCGCTAGCGCAGATCACTGAGCGCGCTTGCGCCGTGTTCATCGAGCCGATTCAAGGCGAAGGCGGCATTCACGAGGCCACACCTGAGTTCCTGCGCGCTTTGCGCGAGCGCTGCGATCAAGTCGGCGCGCTCCTGGTCTTTGATGAAGTCCAGTGCGGCTTAGGGCGCACAGGCGATCTCTGGGCGCATCAGGCTAGCGGCGTCTTGCCTGATATGATGACGCTGGCTAAGCCTTTGGCAGGCGGCTTGCCGATTGGCGCGCTGCTGGCAACTGAGCGCGTAGCGGCAGCTTTGAGCTACGGCGATCATGGCAGCACGTTCGCAGGCAGTCCATTAATCACAGCTGTGGCGAATCACGTCTTCGATCGGCTGAGCGCAGCTGAGTTGTTGGCGCAGGTGCGGCGCGTTGGCGGCTATTTGAAGGCGCGCTTGCAGGCGATCAACAGCGCACACATTAAGGAAGTGCGCGGACGCGGCCTGATGCTGGGCGTCGAATTCACCAGCGATCTGGCTGCACAGGTTGTAGAGCAAGGCTACGCGCATGGCTTGCTCTTGGTCGGCTCTGGCAGCGATGTCTTGCGCGTGATTCCGCCGTTAATCGTGACCGAGCGCCAATGCGATCAGTTCGTCGAACGGCTGACGGCAATTTTGGCAAATCTCTGATAGCGAAGGACTTGAAACATGGCTCGCAAACATCCGCAATACAAAAAAGTCGTGCTTGCCTATAGCGGCGGCTTGGATACTTCGGTGATCGTGCCTTGGCTGCGCGAGACTTACAATGTGGAAGTGATCTGCTTCACAGCTGACCTCGGTCAGGCTGAAGAGCTGGACGGCTTGGAAGAAAAAGCGCTCAAAAGCGGCGCCAGCAAGCTGATCGTACGCGACGTGCGCCGCGAGTTCCTGACAGACTTCATCCTGCCGACTATGCGCGCAGGCGCGATCTACGAGCGTGAGTACCTGCTCGGAACATCCTTTGCGCGTCCGCTGATCGCCAAGCACATGGTCGAGATCGCTGAGCAAGAAGGCGCCGATGCTGTGGCACATGGCGCCACAGGCAAAGGCAACGATCAGGTGCGCTTCGAAGTCAGCGTGATGGCGCTCAACCCAAAGCTGGGCATCATCGCGCCATGGCGCGACGACAAATGGTCGATTCGCAGCCGCGAAGATGCCGTCAAGTACGCTGAAGAGCGCGGCATCCCTGTCAGCGCGACGCTCAAGTCCATCTATAGCCGCGATCGCAACCTGTTCCACATGAGTCACGAAGGCGGCTTGCTGGAAAATCCATGGGCCAAGCCTGAGGAGAGCATGTTCGTGCTGACGGCTAGCCCACAGGCGGCGCCTGACCAGACTGAGTCTATTGAGATCAGCTTCAAGGAAGGCGTGCCTGTGGCGCTTGATGGCGCGCCAATGGATATCCTGGATTTGTTCATGACACTCAACGATCTGGGCGCCAAGCACGGCATCGGGCGCGTGGACATGGTCGAGAATCGGCTGGTAGGCATGAAATCGCGCGGCGTGTACGAGACGCCTGGCGGCACGATCCTCTACAAAGCGCATCAGGCGCTAGAGAGCATTTGCCTGGATAAGGCGACCCTGCATATGAAGCTGCAACTGGCCATCAAATACGCCGAGCTGGTCTACAACGGGCAGTGGTACAGCCCGCTGCGCGAGGCGCTGGACGCCTTTGTGAACGTGACGCAGCGCACCATGACGGGCGATGTGCGCCTTGAACTCTACAAGGGCAATGTGATCGTCAGCGGGCGGCGCTCGCCCTTCAGCCTATATCGCGAGGATTATGCCTCGTTTGGGCGCATGGATATCTACGATCAGCAGGATGCCGAAGGCTTCATCAACCTGTTCGGCTTGCCCAATAAGATCGAAGCGCTGATCGCGCAGGAAGGCGGCGGCCGCAGCCGCTACGCTGCGCCTGATTACAGCCGCTTCAAACGCGATTGAAGCCCTTGCCGCGCGCGGAAGCCTAGTCCACGCGCGGCAAGGTCACGCCTGTTTGCCCTTGATACTTGCCTTTACGCTGAGCGTAGTTCACTTCGCAGACTTCATCGCCTTGTAAGAATAGAACTTGCCCAATGCCTTCGTTGGCATAAATGACGGCAGGCAAAGGCGTGGTATTGGAAATCTCAAGCGTCACATAGCCTTCCCAGGCAGGTTCCAGCGGCGTGACGTTCAGAACCAAACCGCAACGCGCATAGGTGCTTTTGCCCATCACGATGCCCAGGGTATCCGAAGGCATTCGGAAGTATTCCACTGTGCGCCCGAGCGCGAAGGAATTCGGCGGGATGATGCAGCGCTCGCCTCGAAAGATGATCATTGAGCGCTCGTCCATAGCCTTCGGATCGACCACTGTGTTGTACGGATTCGGTGTGAAGATGCGGAACTCGTCGGCGATGCGGATATCGTAGCCATAGCTGGATAGCCCATAGCTGATCACGTTGCTGCGCACTTGCTCGGGCACAAACGGCTCGATCATGCCGTGCTGCTGTGCCATGTGGCGGATCCACCGATCTGCTTTCAATCCCATAGCGCCTCAAAAAGGAAAAATTTGCGGCGCTTATGATAGCGCAGCCTGCCAGGGTCTGCTAAAATAAGCACGCTCGTTTTACCATAGGCGCTTCGGCTCATGTTTGACGCATACGGCATCCATCTTGGTCCGTTCTACATCCGCTTCTACGCCTTGATCTTGATCAGCGGCATGCTCGCAGGCGCTTACATCCTGGCACGCCGCGCGCCAAAGTTTGGGCTGGATTCGAAGTACGTCTGGGATGGGCTGACCTGGGCAGTTATCCCTGGCTTGATCGGCGCGCGCATTTATCACATCCTGACACCTTCGCCTGCCAGCGGCTTGACAACGCAGTACTACCTTGAGAATCCGCTACAGATGCTCGCTATTTGGAATGGCGGCTTGGGCATCTATGGCGGCATTGTTGGCGGCATCATCGGCATCGGGCTTTATGCACGGCGTACCAAGCAGCCGCTGTTGCCCTGGCTTGATCTAGCGGCGCCGAGCATGGCCATTGGGCAGGCCATTGGCCGCTGGGGCAATTTCGTCAATCAGGAGCTGTACGGCGCGCCGACCGATCTGCCCTGGGCGATTTATATCGCGCCTGAGAATCGGTTGCGCGGTTATGAAGCCTTTGAGCGCTTTCATCCACTTTTTTTGTACGAGTCGCTATGGATGCTCGGCACAGCGCTGATCTTATTCGGCTTGGCATGGCGCTGGCGCGATCGAGCCCAACCTGGCACGATCACGCTGCTGTACATCATCGCGTACGCTACGATTCGCTTCCTGCTGGACTTTCTGCGGCTGGATAGCCATGGTATTCAGGGCATCCCTGCGCTCACAACGGCACAGATCGTCTCGCTGATCGCGGCAAGTGTTGCCCTTGTGCTGCTCATCCTCCGATCGCGGCATGCTGTGGCATCTGAGAAGATAGTGCATGAGCGCTGATTGACGTCCGAGCGCATTCGTGCTACCCTGATCGTATGTGAGCAGCTATGTGCGAGGCGAATCAGTATGACCGATGCCGAATTGACCATTTTGAGCTTGCTATGTGAGAAGCCGAGCTACGATTACGAGCTGCTCAAGATTATCGATCAGCGCGGCATTCGCCGCTGGGCGGCCATTGGCACCTCTTCCATGTACTACGTGCTGCACAAGCTCGAGCAGCAAGGTTTGGTGAGCTACGAGACTGATAAGTACGGGCGCCGCTTGTTCTCGATCAGCGCAGCAGGCTTGGGCGTGCTGCAGACAGCTATTGTCGATATGATCGGCACAGCACGCACCTATGATCGAGGCTTTGAGCAGGGCTTGGCGAATCTCTCCGCGCTCAAGAAGCCTCAGATACTCACAGCGCTTATCAACAGGCAGCAGGAGCTGAGCCTGCAAATCATGCAGCTACGCCAGGTCTACGCGAAGGAAAAGCCAACCTTGCCCTTCGCATTGGCTGCCATGTATGAGCATCGCCTGCACATGATGGAAGCTGAGCTGGCATGGCTGAAAGAATTCATCCCTGCCTGGGAAGCTCAAGCGCCTGATGAGCCTGAGATCATCCCTGAACCAGAACTTGTGCCGCGCAATCGGCAGGTCATCTTGCCGCACGATCCTGACTCGATCCACAAAGTGCCGACTCGGCCTGTGCCGCCCGAGCGCGCAAAGACGCCGCCTGCCATGCGCACTGAGATCAAACCGCTTAAACCGGATGTCCCTGGTGAGGACTGCTAATTCAGCCTATGACCACTGACGACGGACGCAAAAGAGCGCTTGATGCAACCTTACAGGACCTGACGAAGCGTTTTGGTGAAGGCACAGTGCTGCGCTTGGGCGATGCGCAGCATCTGCAAGTGCAGACTATTCCGAGCGGCTCGTTGGCGCTTGATATCGCCTTAGGCGTCGGCGGCATTCCGCGCGGGCGCATCACTGAAATCTATGGGCCTGAGAGCAGCGGTAAAACGACCGTCTGCTTGCATGTGATCGCCGAGGCGCAACGCATGGGCGGCGCTTGCGCCTTCATCGACATGGAGCATGCGCTCGATCCGATCTACGCAGCGCGCCTTGGCGTGAACGTGAATAGCCTGTGGATCGCGCAGCCCGATTATGCCGAACAAGCGCTCGAGATCTGCGAGGCGCTCATCCGCTCAGCCGCCTTTGATGTGGTCGTGCTGGATAGCGTAGCGGCGCTAGTGCCTAAAGCCGAGATCGAAGGCGAAATGGGCGACTCGTTCGTCGGCGTGCAAGCGCGCCTGATGAGCCAAGCCTTGCGCAAGCTCAGCGGCGCTATCCATAACTCGAAAACCGTCATGATCTTCACCAACCAGCTGCGCGAGAAAGTCGGCGTAGTCTATGGCAGCCCTGAAGTCACCACAGGCGGACGCGCCTTGAAATTCTATGCCAGTGTGCGCCTTGATATCCGTCGCACGCAGTCCATCAAGCTCGGCGAGGAAGATGTTGGCAGCCATGTGCGCGTCCGCGTGACTAAGAACAAGGTTGCGCCGCCGTTCCGTGAAGCTGAGTTCGATATCATGTTCAATGAAGGTATCAGCAAGGTCGGCGATATCCTCGATATCGGCGCTGCCATCGGCGTGATCGAGAAGCGCGGCGCTTTCTATCGCTATGGCGAGCAGCTGCTTGGGCAAGGCCGCGAGGCAGCAAAAACCTTCTTGAAGGAGAATGCCGCGCTGGCTGCACAGCTGGAACAAGCCATCCGCGCTCAATACGGCTTGGCGCAAGCTGTGAGCTAGTTGCAAGCGCGGGCATGTTCAGCCAGAGAGCGGCTGAAGACGTGCCTGCCGCCGCTGCTCGGGCAGGCGCGGAAATAGGCGAACTCAGTGCGCTCAGGGTAAATTGCTGCTGTGATCGACGCCAAGCCAGGCGAGCAGATCGGCGAAGGCGGCAAGCCGCGATACAGGTAAGTGTTGTAAGGCGATTGCACGCTGCGATAATCCTCTACGCTCAGCGGCGCCCACCAAGTCTCAGGATTGCGCCTGTTGCCGATGACGTATTGGATGGTCGGATCGGCGTCGAGCGTTGTGGGAATACTCGGATCGGGCGAAGCGCGCCTGCCGTTGAGCAGCCGATTCAGGTACACGCCTGCGATGCGCGGACGCTCATCGTCAAAAATCGCCTCGCGCTGCACAATGCTGGCCAAAGTGACCGTCTCATAAAGCGTAAGGCCGTTGGCTTGTGCCGCAGCGCGCATTTGCGGCGTGACGCGCGCATCGAAGTTCGCCAACATGCGTTCGACCAACTCATTCAGCGTGCCGCAGGCAGGCAACATGTAGGTATCGGGAAACAAAAAGCCTTCCAACGAATTGCCGATAGGTATGCCGACGCGCGCCGCAAAGGCGCCAATTGCACCGCTTTGCGAAGTGACACCTGCTCCGACGAGCGCCATGAACTCTGTGCCTGTGAAGGTCAAGCCTTCTGTCCGATCAATCGCCTGGGCGATCTCTTCAAGGCGCCAGCCTTCCAAAGTGCGGAAAGTGATCGTATTGGCGTTGGCATCGGTCAGGCGCTTAGCCAGTTGCGGCAGGGTCAGTGAGCGCGGCAAAGAAAAGGTGCCTGCCTGCAGACGCGCATCAATGTTGAAGTAGCGCACATAAGCACGGAACAGCTCAGGATCAAGCGCAAAGCCTTGTGCCGCCAACTGCTGAGCGATGCTGGCCGCATCGGCGCCACGCGCTACCGTGAAGCACAGCACGCCGCTCTCCGCGCTGAGAGGTCGGCTCAGCTCAGCGCTGCGCAAGCTCAGGCGCAAGCGCAAAAGCAGCGCCTCTAGAGGATTCAAATGCGGTGTGCGCGCTGCAAATGCCCCAATGACGCCTATGAACGCGATGCACAGCAATCCACTGACCAAAAGCGCAGGGATGAACAAGGTGCGCGCCGAAAATCGCGGACTCGCGCTCATGCGGTTCTCCTCTGGCTGGCTTCAGACTCGCGGCGCACTAGAAGCCTGCCCAGGCCTTCCGCCGCTAGGATGATCGCCACTAGGATAAAGGGTAGATAGTAGCGCTGCCAATTCATCGGTACAGCCAGGCAAGCGAGCGCAGCCGCGCCTGCCCAGATCAAGATCGCCCATGCGATCAAGTTGCGGCGCCGCGCCTCAGCGATCAGGCTCAGCAAGCCGAGCGCTGCAAGCGCCGTCAAGATCAGCCCGATCGGCGTGCCCCAATCCCAGCCATTCGTGGCGGAACTTTGATACGCGGCGATCGGCTCGTCCAACAGGCCTGCCCAGCTAGGCGACTCAAAGTACTGTGGCGCGCTCAGGAATGGCTGAGTCAGGATAGCCGTCAGACGATCTCTGAGATTTCGATGGGCTAGATCGGATGCCTGCGCACTGAGCAGCGCGCTGCGCTCCGTCAAAAGCGCCCTGAGCGCCGCTAATGGCGCGTTCCAAAAGTGCGGTGAGAGCGCAAACCACGTCAGTGCGCTGACAAGCGCCGTAAAGCCGACCCAAAGGATCGGGCGCAAGGGACGCGGCGGCGAATCGCGCACAATGCCCGTGAGCAGAGCCGTGAGCAGCGCTGCAGCCGCCACGATCAGGCCCGTGTGCTTGCTAGCGACCGTCAAGCCGATCAGGATGCCCAAGCCGCCATAGCGCGCCCAGGCTGGCAGCTTGACCATGAAGCCGCGCGCTGTGGCGCTGTGTTCGGCCACGATCAGCGCCACTAGCCAGTACATGCTGAAGAGCGAGAAGAAAATCAAGCTGCCTTCCTGCATAGCGCGCCTGCCATTCAGCAAAATCACAGGATGGAGCGCATAGAGTAGCGCAGCAGGATAAGCCAAAGCGCGCAGCCGTAAGTGCCAGCCCAACATGAAGATCGGTATCACGCCGAGCGCTGTCAAAATGGCAGATGCCCAGCGCGCCAAGTGCAGCTCGGCGTCGCTCGGTACGTTGCCATTGGCGATATTCCACGCGAGCGGCATCGCCCAGGCGTAGATGCCTGGCAGGCGTTCAGCCGTGCGCCCGCTAGCTGCCCAGAGTATCCCGACTAAATTTTTATGTACAGTGCCGTTCAGCAAGCGCAGGTGCTGCAGCGTGTCTACCTCGATAGGCGGCGCGTAGGCAAGTGCTGCGGCACCTTGATCGCGCAGCAGGAAAAAATCGCGAGCGAGCGCCATGTACATGTACTCATCAGCATGCGGTGGCACTTGCGTTGTGCCGTACAGCACGTATAGCATCAGCGCAAGCGCAAAGGCGATATCAGCAAGACGCTTGCGCCGATCAGGCATGGCGGAAAGGTCTCATATGACGCAAGATTGCCGCAATTTGCGCCAGGCCAAGCGTCACCAGCATCGCCAATGGAAAAGCTAGCGGCAAGTAGTAGCGCTGCCACATCAGCGTGTTGGTCATCAGCAACGCAAAGCCGATTCCGAACGCGGCCAAGCCGATTAACGCGCCTGTGCGCCTTTGCAGCAAGCTCAGCGCGCCAAGCAGCAGCGCAAGGTAGATTAGCGGCGCTAGAGCGTACCAAGCTATGCCTTGCAAGCCACGCTCATAGCGCGGGATTGAATCGCCAAGCCAATCGCGCCACGGATTGAGCGTGTCCTCAAAGTATTGTGGCGCGCCGAATGGAAAAGCGATCAAGGCTTCCAGACGCTCGCCGAGGCTCAAAGGGCGCCCGAAGGCCTCACTTTGCGCAGCTAATGTATCGTTGCGCCAGAATAAAACTTGCTCTGGGACTTGCAACGGCGCCGACCACCAGGCAGGGTTCAGCAGCAGGAAGATGGCGATCATGCTCACAGCGGCGATCAGCAGGTCGCTCAGCGCTTTCAGCCTGCGCGCTCTGCTTTGCCATAGCAGCGCCAAGAAGATCGGCGCGATCAGCAACACATTGATGTGCTTCGCCGCCATGGCGACGCCACTGGCAGCGCCGAGTAGCAGCCAATCACGGCTGCGCGCCCTTCCAACTGCGATCCGCGCCGCTGCAAACCATACCAAAGCCGCACCTAGAAAAGTCGCGCCTTCGAACATAGCGCGGCGGCCGTTCAGCAAGACGGCAGGCAGCGAGCCGAAGAGCAGGGTTGCCCAGAACGCCTGCGGCGCGCCGATCAACTTACGCGCCGCCGCAAAGAAAAGCGCCACAGCAAGGCATAGCATCAAGGCAGATGCCCAGCGGCCGATGAACAATGCCTCAGGGCGCGGCATGTGCTCGTAATAAATATTCTCCCACCAGCCAAGGTCCCAAGCCCATGGACGGTTCAATATGTTACGATCTAGTTGTGCCGCCTCGAGCAGCGCGCCATAAGTGAGCGGCGCCAGCGTGCCGTTAATCAAGCGCAAAATCTGCGGCACAAGATCAGGCGGATCGGGCCTGTAGTGAAGCGCACTGATGCCTTGCTCGCGCAACAGAAACCAATCGTTCGCCATGTATAGGATTGTCGACTCATCGCCATGGAAAGGCGCTTCTGCCACGCCTGACAGAATGTACAGCATCAGCAGGCTGAGCCCGAGGCCGATCAGGTTACACGGCGCTTTGCGGTTGATGGTTACAGGCAGGCTCTGTTCAGGCATCGCGGCCGATTGTAGTCGACGTCAAGCT
>RFIM01000007.1 GCA_003695215.1 Chloroflexota bacterium | reverse complement strand
TCCTCCACGCGGCGTTGCTGGGTCAGGCTTGCGCCCATTGCCCAATATTCCTTACTGCTGCCTCCCGTAGGAGTCTGGACCGTGTGTCAGTTCCAGTGTGGGGGGTCACCCTCTCAGGCCCCCTACTCGTCGTCGGCTTGGTGAGCCGTTACCTCACCAACTACCTGATGAGCCGCAGCCCCCTCCTTCAGCCTCGGAAGTTTCCTGAAGGCTATCTAGTCACCTCCAGTGCATGCGGTATTAGCACGCCTTTCGGCATGTTATCCCCCGCTGAAGGGCAGGTCAGCTACGTGTTACGCACCCGGTCGCCACTAGGATACATTGCTGCATCCCCGTTCGACTTGCATGTATTAGGCACGCCGCCAGCGTTCATCCTGAGCCAGGATCAAACTCTCCGTAAAATGTGCCCTCGCGGGCATTCAGCGCTAATGCGCTGTACGGGGTCAGTTTGGATTACCCTTGCTGGTTGCTTACTTGCTGTTTCTTATCACGATTCAGTTGTTAAGGTGCGTCGGGCCCCAGAGCTGAGCGCTTGTGGCTGTTGTTTGGCCCTATCGCGCTTGAGTGCGCTTCGTGCCCATCAGTTTACCACATCTCCTATACGCGTCAAGGGCAAATTTACCAAAATGCGGCGAACTCATTTGTCAAGCTCACTCTAGCCAGCGCCATGCGCCCAGCGTGCGAAAGCGATCCGCAGGCTGGCTGATGAAACCTAGCTGCACGCCCATCAAGCGCCCATCAACGCCATAGTAGTAGATCGGATAGTAAAGCACTAGTGCTGCCGCCCGATCGCAGAACAGGCGCTGAAACTCAGCGTATAGCGCCACGCGCGCGCTGCCATCAGTCGTCTGGCGCGCCGCCTCCAGCAGCTCACTGATGCGCCGCTCGTTCAAATTGCCAAAATTCAGGCCACCTTCGCGCGGCAGCTGCCGCCACAGGCTGTATGGATCAGGATCGGCGCTCGGCGCCAAGTCAAGCTCCACTAGCGCTGCCTCGAAGCTGCCATTGGCCAAGCGCTCTCGAAAAGTGATGCGATCGACCACCACCACGTCCACCAAAAGCCCGAGCGCACGCCATGCCTCAGCCACAGCTTGCCCGAGCGCCGCCTGTGCCGCGTCATCGCTCAGCAAGAGTTGGAAGCGGTAAGCGACCGAGCTCGGCGGCGCTGTTGCTTGCGGCGCATTCGGATCGCTCTCAGGCGGCGGCGGCGTGATTTGCACCTGTGCCAAGCTGCGCGCCGCAGCCTCAGGCGCGCTCGGATCGTAGCTTGGGCAGCTGATCTCAGGCGCGTAGGCCCACGAACTTGGCAAAATTGGCGTGTTCGCCACCACAGCCCGATCTGCCATGAATTGCGTCACTAGCGCGGCCCTATCCACGCTGCGCGCTAGCGCTTGCCTGAAGCGCACATCGCGGAAAAACGGCGCCGTCTGACTCGCCCAGTTGTAGATGATCGCGCCAAGCGCAGGCTTATAGGCAGCGTACAGCGTCAGCGGCAAGGCCTTGAGCGATTGCACCACGGCCGCAGGCACGTCTGAGATGCTATTGACCTCGCCGCGCTCAAAAGCCGCGCGCGCCTCTTCCCATGTCGGATAGCAGAGCAAGTCCAGTTGGCGCAAGGCGTAGCCTTCAGCCGCCTCTGGGCGCGCCGCGAAAGTCGGCGCGGCGCGCAGGCGCACGCCACGCAACCGAGCGCCATCGCTCAGCAGCCGCTCGAATTGGTAGGCGCCCGTGCCGATCGGATTCAAGTTGAATGGATGCGCGCTCAGCGTGCGACCTGTTGTGCCACGCAAGGCGTGTTCGGGCAAAAGGCCGATTCGCAAATAGTCAGGGAAAGCTGCCAATGGCTGTGCGAGCTTGAAGCGCACGGTCCGTGCGTCTAGTGCGTCTACTTCAACAGTGCGCCAAAAATCGCGCAAATCGGGCGGGCCGCTGAAGTCCTCTGCCTGCATCAAGCTGATCGTGAAGAGCACGTCGGCGCTAGTGAACGGCTCACCATCGTGCCAGCGTATGTCATCGCGCAAGGTGAAGACATAGGTCAAGCCGTCATTTGAGATGCGCGGCAGGCCCGCTGCCAAGTTCGGGACAGCGTTCCCATAAGCGTCGGTCTTCATCAGCCCTTCGAAGATCAGCGCTGTGACGTCACGGTCAGCTTGGTTGAAGCCCGCCAAGAGCGGATTGAGCTTGAGGACGCAACTGGGCGCGATGAGCGCCTCGCGCAGGATGCCCTGCGCCACAGCAGGGCGCATAGCCGAGGCAGTTGGCGTAGATAGCAGCTCAGCGCTGAGAGGCGTCGGTAGCGGCGTGGCGCTCGGCAGGGCGCGCGCCACAGGCGTGAGCGTCGGCGCGGGCTCAGGCGGCAACTCCGAAAGGCGCAAGGCCACGACCGCTACTAGCAAAAGGATCGCCAGCAGCAGCGCCAGCAGTGGCAGGCGCAAACTGTTCAGCAAAATGACCTACTGAATCGCCAGTTGGATCACAGCGTTGATCAAAAAGACCGCTGCGAAGATGATCGTGACCTGAAAGAGCGTCTTTTCCAAGCCGCGCCGCGTCTTAGTGATGCCCAAGCCGCCTTCGCCGCCACCTAGTAAATTGCCAATGCCGCTGCCCTTCGCCTGCAGGATGATCAGCACTATCAGTGCGATTGAGATCAAGACCTGAATGACCTGTAGGGCCGTCCTAAGTGCGCCCATGCTGTCTTAGTCCTTTTCCATCAGTTTAGCGCGCGCATTATAGCCGATCCAAGTCGGCTTTGCCAGAGAGCGTTTGCCCTTTTCGGCATTCGGCGCTAGATTCGCCCCATCAGCATGCCGTCCGCTCAGAGAGAGAAACTATGGCACTTCGGCAGTATCGCTGCCTTGTGAACAGCCTGAACATTCGCTCACAGCCTTTCACCCAAGCAGCCTTCCGCACTGGGCAGACCTTGCGCCGCCACCAGGTCATCACGGTTGAAGACTCACGCCGCGCTGAGTCCGAGGGCTACTTATGGCTGAACTTTGAGCGGGGTTGGTGTGCAGCCCGCTCTTTAGATGGGCGGGCTGTCTTCATGACCGACGCCGTGCCGCAGCGCGAGCGACTCCTAGGTATCAACATCGATCCGAATAATCCAACCGCCAATCCGACGCCCGAGCAGCTGCGCGGGCTCGGCTGGGTGCGCTTCGTGCTGCACATGGATAGCCGCCGTGAGCCGCCTGAGCGCGCTTTTGCTTTCTACGATCCGATCATCCGCGCCTATCATCACAGCGGCACACGCATCTTGCTGATCTTGCTGCAGGATACCTTCGTGGGCAACATGCCCTGGGTGAACGGCGATTGGGCGCGCTACGCACGCGACTTCGCTGTGCGCGCAAGCGCGATCGCGGCGCGCTATCGCGGGCAAGTTGCTGCCTACCAAATTTGGAATGAAGGCGATCTAGATGGCGCGCCAACTTCGCATTATGTCAAGCCTGAGGATTACGCCACTTTGCTGTTGTTGGCCAGCGAGGCGATCAATCAGGCCGATCCGTCTGCTTTGGTCATTAGCGGCGGCTTGGCAAGCGACGCAGCCAATAGCATTGAGTACATGCGCGCTGTGCGCCGCGCTCTAGGCAATGCTTTGCCCGTGGACGGCATCGCAGTGCATCCTTATGGGCACATTCCGCCTTCGCCGAATGCAGCGCCGTTCCCGAACTACACAGGCTCGCTCGATGCCTTGATGCGCCGCTTCACGGACGCCTTCCCTGATAAGCCGATCTGGATCACGGAAATTGGCGTGGCGCGCGTGGACGTGAACAACCAGACCTACTGGCCGCGCATTGCCAACTACATGGATAAAACCATCGATTTCCTGCGCGATACCTACATGCACGTGCTCGGCGCTGTGATTTGGTTCGCTTGGAGCGACAGCATGGATCAGGCAGGCATCGTCAACGTGCGCGGCGAGCCGAAGAATCCAATCTTCAGCACCTTCTTCGCGAATCTGCACGCCGACTATCCGATTTACGAGCGTCAGAACACGCCTTTTGCCAACAGCATTGCCTTGGCGCATAGTGCCACAGACGCGCTGGCAGATGCGAGCGCCGAGGCCTTCGCTGCGCGTCTGCAGGCTGCCGCGCCGAACGTCAGCGCACTCCTGCTGTGGTGCAGCAACGGCACAGCGTGGCTTGGCGGCACAGGCGCACTGGCCGTGCACAGCGCTGTGGATCTCTCGCGCATCGCAAAATCACTAGTGAAAGCGCGCGTGCGCTTACACGCTTGGCACGGCTTGCATGGCGCCGACATAACCGCTGAGATCAGCCAGATCGTGCAAGCAGCGCTTGCTCAGGGCGTGTGCTCTATCGTCCTCGATCTCGATCCACAACGCCTTGCCCTACGCCAGCCTGACCACATCCGCACCTTCATGACCGCCTTGCGGCGCGCCCTGCCCGCTGAGACGCGCATCGGCCTGAGCTTTGATGGACGCCCTGCCAATTTCAGCGCCGTCAACCTGACCGAATGGCTGCCTTTCATCGATAGCTGGCATCCAAAAGTCTGGTACGCTGACTGGAATGGTCGCCCTTCAGTCCTGATCGGGCAAACCTTGAGCGCGCTGCGCCCGTACCGCAAGCCGATCGTGGTCTTGACTCAATTTGGCCCTGATGGCGACATGCGCGAGGCAGGCCGCGCCGCGCTAGAGCCACATCAAGCTGCAGCGGGCATTGCCTTTTGGCGGCTTGGCACAGCCAGCGCAGCACAGCTAGCAGCTGTGCGCGGCGTAGCAATGCCTTGGCTGGCAGGTTATACGCCGCTCGATACGCTCGGCACAGTGGCAGTGCGCACCGCCTCACCCTTGCGCATCCGTGCCGTGCCCAGCGAACAAAGCCCGACTCTAGGGCAGCTGCAGCCGAACGAGGCCGTCAGCGTGCTAGAACGTCTGAGCCTGCCGCCTTTGGAATGGATACGGCATCGGCGCGGCTGGTCAGTGGCGCGCAACGCCGCCACGGGCGAAGTGTACTTAGGCTGAGCCAAACTCAGCATTGCCCTGCAGGCGCATGAGCGTTACAATCAGCGGCACTTACAAACGTAAAGCGTTCGTCCAGCTTTTCTGACAAATGCCGAGCGCTAAGTGGCGCTATGATCGAAGGCAGCTGAATCTTATAAGGAGTGCCTATCCGATGAGTGAGCAATCCCTGCCGAGCGCGCCTGCTGAGCCGATGCGCCGCTCCTTGCTGCCTTTGAAAGCCCTGTTCGTATCGCTGGGCGTTACCTTCGCCATTGTCGTGATTGCCATCCTTGCCACGAATGCACAACGCGCCGCGCGCAGCACGCCCATTGAGATCGAAATGTTCCCAAACCTGAGGCTCGTCGGCGAGAGCAGGAGTGAGAACAGCGACATGCGCTACTTCACTAGCGACGCGCCGATCGACGAGGTCTATAATTTCTATGCCACACGGCTCGGCACCTTAGCCTTCCGCTCAGGCGGCGAGCTTGGCGAGGACGTCTCACGCGGTTGCCGTAAAATTTATCAGGATGAGCCGCCGCGTGAAGAGCCTGGGCGCTATTTTGCGCGCTGCTTTGTGGATAATTCCCAAAGCGATATGACGCATCGTTTGCTCTTGACAATTGTCTATGACCTTGAGGCGCGCCAAACGCGCCTTGAGATGCGCCGCGACTGGAGCAACTAGCTATGGAGGCACGCCAAAGGCAAGAGGAAACCCAAGCGGGCGTGCCGCTGTGGATGCCACTGCTCGGCTTGTTAATCGCACTTTGCTTCACGGTTGTAGTTGGCGTGCGCCTCTTCCCAACGCTCGGCGCGATGCTCTTCCCGCCTGCGCCGCCTTTGCCAACCTCAGGCGAGGTGCGCCTGATGTGGACTGAAAATAAAGGGCTGGGCAAGGATGAGTGGCTCTACGCAACTGACTTGAACGCTTGCGAAGTCATGCGCTATTACGCCGACGTGCTGGGCGACTGCAAGTACGATCCTTCCGTCAATTGCAACGTGGGCACGGGCGTTGGCGTGGCTGTCGGGCGCGGCGTGCCGATCCCAGTTGGGCTGTGCATGGGCAAGCAGGTCATTGGCGCCTATAGCGTCACTTGGGCGGTGCAAGTTGCCACCAATTACGCCACAGCTGGGCAAACGCAGTTCCGCGTCACGCGGGAAGTGAGCAACTGAGAGCAGATTTCTTCAAGAGGTTCCGCAAGATGAGGTTCAAGCCTGTTTCACCGCGTGTGGATATCCAAGCGCTAGAGCGCGAGCAGCTCGAGTTCTGGCGCAGTGCGCAAGTCTTCAGGCGCACGCTCGAAGGGCGCGAGCGGGCGCCGCGCTATGTTTTTTATGAAGGCCCGCCGACGGCTAACGGCAAGCCAGGCATTCATCACGTCATGGCGCGTGCCTTCAAGGATATTTTCCCGCGTTACCACGTCATGCAGGGCAAATACGTGCTGCGCAAAGGCGGCTGGGATACGCACGGCTTGCCCGTCGAGATTGAGGTGGAAAAAGAACTTGGCATTGAACACAAGCACCAGATCGAGGCCTACGGCATCGCCGAATTCAACAAGCGCTGCCGCGAATCAGTGCTGCGCTACCTTGAGGACTGGGAAGCGCTGACCGAGCGCATGGGCTTTTGGGTCAGCCTTGAGGATGCCTACATCACCTTCACTAACGAATACATCCAATCAGTGTGGTGGATTCTCAAGCAATTCTGGGAAAAAGGCTTGCTTTACCAGGACTACAAAGTGGTGCCATATTGCGCGCGTTGCGGCACGCCGCTGAGCAGCCACGAAATCTCAGATGCCTACGAGGAAGTGGACGATCCAAGCATCTATGTGCGCTTTGCGCTGCGCGACGAGCCAAACACAGCCTTCCTAGTCTGGACGACGACGCCATGGACGCTACCGGGCAACGTGGCGCTCGCCGTCGGGCGCGACGTCGATTACGTGCTGATCGAGACGGCAGCGCAGTACGCGCAAGGGCAGACTGAACGGCTGATCCTCGCCAAAGCGCTCTTGCCGCAGGTCATGCGCAAGCAGGAATACACGATCCTGCGCGAGATGAAGGGCGCAGAGCTGCTGGGCAAGCATTATGTGCCGCTTTTCACTTACTTGCCCGTGACACAAGATTATGCCTACGTCGTAGACGGCTCGAGCTTTGTCAGCACTGAAGATGGCACGGGCATCGTCCATTTAGCGCCTGCCTTTGGCGCCGACGACATGGAAGCGGCTAGAGCCAACAATTTGCCGACTCTGATCACGGTCAACGCTGAGGGCAAGTTCATCGATGCGGTGACCGATTGGGCGGGCATGTGGGTCAAGGATGCCGATCCGCACATCACGCGCCATTTGAAGGAGCGGCGCCTCCTGTTCCGCAGCGAGCGCTACCACCATGCCTATCCCTTCTGTTGGCGCTGCAAAACGCCGCTGCTCTACTACGCCCGCGAAACGTGGTACATCCGCACCACAGCTCATCGGGATCGCATGGTCGCCTTGAATCAGACCATCAATTGGGTGCCTGAGCATATCCGCGATGGGCGTTTTGGCATGTGGCTGGCCAACAATCGCGATTGGGCACTCGGGCGCAACCGCTATTGGGGAACGCCTTTGCCGATCTGGAAGTGCGATCATCCTGAGAGCGATGAGATCGTCTGTGTGGGCAGCTTGGAGGAACTCAGCCGTTATGCAGGGCGCGATCTGAGCGATCTGGACTTGCATCGGCCGTACGTGGACGAGATCACCTGGCCGTCCAAAGATGGGCTAGGCACTATGCGCCGCGTGCCCGAGCTGATCGATGTCTGGTTTGACAGCGGCGCCATGCCTTATGCACAGTGGGGCTATCCGCATCGCAACCGCGAGCTGTTCGAAGAACAATTCCCTGCCGATTACATCTGCGAGGCGATCGACCAGACGCGCGGCTGGTTCTACTCGCTGCACGCCATCTCGACGCTCTTGATGGATAGCGTCAGCTACAAGAACGTGATCTGCCTCGGTCACATTCTGGATGGCGAAGGCAAGAAGATGTCCAAGAGCCGCGGCAACGTGGTCGATCCGTGGACGATCATGAACAAAGAAGGCGCCGACGCCGCGCGCTGGTACATGTACACCTCGGCGCCGCCCGGCGATAGCCGCCGCTTCTCGGCCAAGTTAGTGCAGGAAGTCATCAGCGGCTTCTACCTAACGCTCTGGAATACCTACAGCTTCTTCGTGACCTACGCTAACATCGATGACTTCGATCCAACGGCAGCGCGCCTGCCTGTGGCAGAGCGCGAAGAGCTGGATCGCTGGATCATCGCAGAGCTGAACGCGCTGATCAAGCGCGTCACGCATGCCTACGAGACCTACGACGTGACAGGCTGCACGCGCCCGATCGCTGATTTCGTGGATGATCTGAGCAATTGGTATTTGCGCCGTTCGCGTCGCCGCTTCTGGCAAAGCGGCTGGGATCACAGCAAGCGCGCTGCTTACGAGACGCTCTATGAGTGCCTGGTGAGCGTCGCGAAGCTCCTGGCGCCTGCTATGCCTTTCTTGAGCGAAGCGCTCTACCGCAACCTCGTGGTGCCGTTTGATCCGAGCGCGCCTGATAGCGTCCATCTGACGCGCTGGCTCAGCGCCGATGAGTCGCTCATTGACGAGAAGCTGATCGCCGAGATGCGCCTGATCAAGCGCTTGGTCAGTCTCGGCCATGCGGCGCGCAACAGCGCCGAGCTGCGCGTGCGTCAGCCGCTCTTAGAAGCCGCCTTCGCCGTGCGCACAGCCGACGAAGCCGCTGCGCTGCGCAAATTGGAAGCGACTGTGGCTGAAGAGTTGAATGTGAAGGCTATTCGCTTGCTGGACGAGACGAGCGCCAGCGGCATGATCCGCTACAGCCTGAATCCTCTGCCACAAAAGCTCGGCAAGCGGCTCGGCGCGCAGTTCCCTGCTGTGCAGAAGCTCCTGCGCGAGAGCGACGCGGCGCAAGTGACAGCTTGGGCGAAGCAGCTGCTGGCCAATCAGCCGCTCTCAGTGAGCGTGAACGGCAACGCAATCGAGTTGACGCCAGAAGAAGTTGAAGTGCGCCGCACAGCCGCAGAAGGCTTCGCTGTGGCTGAGGAGAACGGCTACGTGGCTGCTTTGCGCACCACGCTGACCGACGCGCTGATCAAGGAAGGCTTGGCACGTGAAGTGGTGCGCCGCGTCAACTTGATGCGCCGCGAGGCCGATTACGCGCTCAGCGATAGCATCCAGATCGCCTACGCTGCGACGCCGCGCCTGGCTGAAGCGCTCAGCGTGCACAAGGACTATATCTGCGATGAGACGCTGGCTGTGCAGCTTGAGGCTGTGGCACAGCCTGAAGGCGATAAAGTCGAGACCTTTGAATTCGACGGCGAGAAGATCACGCTCGGCGTGAAGCGCGTGCCAAGCGCTTGAGCGAGAGGAGTGGCAGCAGGCCTAGCGCCTGCTGCCTGAAATGGCGCTGAGATGGCGATTCCGTTCGTTCAAGAGCCTTCAGAGGCTTTCAGCCTGCCGCTGAGCAGGTTGCGCTTGCTGCACTACTCAGCGAACCTCGCCATTGTGGTCGGTGCGCACTTGTTCGCCGTCCAATTGCGCCTGCGCCTAACTTGGGGAAAGCCGCTAGGCGCTGAGTATGAGGCACAGCCGTTGCTCTTCTACGCGATCATGGCCATAGGGCAGGCTTTGGCATACTTGATCGCCTCATGGGCAGAGCGTACGCCGCTGCAGCGCCTGCTGACGCCCCGCTCGCAGTTCCGCGTGCTGATCGTCGGCGTGGCGCTGAGCGTGCTCGGCGCTTTGTGGCTGCTGCCCGATCTCTCGCAATTGCAGCTCCTCTATTTTGCCCTGAGCGCCTTGGTGCTTGGCACGTGCCTGATCATCTATCCGGGGCGCATCGATCCACACCAAACGAGCAGCACCTTCCTGTTCCATTTATGGCGGCTGTGGCACAATCGCGCGCTGCTTGGCCTATGGCTGCGTTACAACATTCAATCGCGCTATAGCCAGACCGTGATCGGCATCTTTTGGATTGTGCTGCTGCCCTTGGCGATGAGCGGCGTCTTGGCGTTGGCGTTCTCGCAGTTTCTGCGCGTAAGCTATGACGTGCCATTCGTGGTCTTCTTCCTGGCAGGCCTTGTGCTATGGCAGCTGTTCAGCAGCGGCATTTTTGGCGGCATGGCGGCGATTCTGAGCAGGATAGGTCTGATCAATCAGGTCAACTTCCCGCGTGAGATCGCCGTCTTGCTGGTGCTGGGCGAAGGTTTGGTAGACTTCTGCTTCACTTTCCTCGCCTTTGTGATAGTGAGCGCCCTGAACGGCTTTTATCCAAACGCGATGTGGATTTACTTGCCGTTCCTGCTGCTGCTGCTGATCGCCTTCACGCTCGGCGTGATGTTCTTCCTCAGCAGCTTGAGCTTGATGATCCGCGATATCGCGCAGCTCGTCTCGGTCATCATGCAGCTGCTCTTTTACCTGACGCCGCTGTTGTATCCTGTTGAGAACATTCCTGAGCCTTTCCGCTTCATCGTGCTGCTCAATCCCGTCGGCTTGATCGTCCAGGCGTTCCGCGATGTGACGCTCTACGCACGCGCGCCCGACATGCTCTCACTACACTATCCGATTGTAGCGGCCTTCACGCTGCTGTATATGGGCTACGCCTTCTTCAAGGCGAATGAGTCGCGCATGGCGGATTTTATATGATGACTCTCGAGAAACGGCGCGAAGCACTGACTTCGGGTCAGGCTGAGGCGCCAATCATCCAAGTTGAAGGCGTCTATAAGCAATACGCGCGCGTGGAATATCGCCCTAGCTTAAGGCACGAAGCGCTCAGCCTACTGCGCCGCGCTTTCCGCAAGCAAGTTCTCTCAGAGCCATTTTATGCTCTCCAAAACGTCAGCTTTAGCGTGCGGCGCGGCGAGAGCGTAGCCATCGTCGGGCGCAATGGCTCAGGCAAGACGACGCTGCTCAAATTGCTCTCTGGCATCATGCGCCCAACGCAAGGGCGCGTGCGCGTGCGCGGCCGCTTTGCCTCGCTGATCGGCTTGCAAGCAGGCTTCTTGCCCGAACTCTCAGGGCGCAAGAACATCTACCTGAATGCAGCCTTCCATGGCGTGATGCCGCGCCAAATCAAGCCGTATGTTGAGTCCATCATCGAGTTCGCTGAGATTCGCCCGTTCATCGATACACCTGTCAAGCACTATTCAAGCGGCATGAGCGCACGGCTCGGCTTCAGCATCGCCATTCACGTGCTGCCCGAGATCATCTTCTTGGACGAGGTTTTGGCTGTTGGCGATGCCGCTTTTCAGCAAAAGTGCGTGGAGCACATGCTGAAGCTGCGCGATGAAGGCCGCACTATCTTGTTTGTCTCGCATGATGCAGGCGCTGTGCGCATGCTATGTCAGCGCGCCTTGTGGCTGCACAAAGGGCACTTGCGCATGGACGGCGATACAGACGTCGTGCTAGAAGAATACGAATACTTCGTCCAGCATCAGCGTGATGAGGCCTAGTGAAGCCGGTGCAATATTGGCGTTCATCCTGACCATATCTGG
>RFIM01000072.1 GCA_003695215.1 Chloroflexota bacterium | reverse complement strand
GCTTGCGCGCTGGAGATGGCGAAAGAGAAGGCCATTCGTGAGGCGCAAAAGCGCGTGCAAGGCAGTGTGCTAGAGCGCCTGCTGCTGGGCAGCGTGCCGCTCGATCAAGCTATGCGCCAACTGACCAGGCTCGGCTATCAGCCGAATGGCAAGCCGTATACAGCGCTGATCGCCTGTTGGGTAGGCGAAGACGCGCCAAGTGAACGCCGCCTTGAGACGACCTTCAACGAGCAAGTCGCTCTGCTCGGCCTGCAGGCGCTGGTGCAGCTTTTAGAAGGCAGCGTGGTCGTCTTCTGCCATGCCGAGCAGCCGCCGAATGGCGCGCCGCGCAAGAGCATGCCACGCGCTGTGCGCCAACTGGCAGAGGCGGTTTTGAATCGGGTGCGCGTGCAGTTCCCAAGCGCCCAATTGGCGATCGGCGTGGGTAGGCCCGCTGAGACACTGGCGCAGTGGCGCATCAGCTACCAAGAGGCAGTGGCGGCGCAGCGCATCGCGCAGCAGTGGCGGCTGAATCAGCCGCTTTACTTTGCCGATCTCGGCGTCTATCGCTTGCTCTCGCTGCTGCTGGAGACGCCTGAGCTGCATAACTTTTACCGCGAGACGCTCGGCGAACTTGCCGACGAGACGCAAAGCAACGAAGACTTCATCCTGACGCTCGAGGCATTCTTTGAAGCGCACGGCAACCTGAGCCAGACGGCTAATCGGCTGCATGTGCATCGCAACACGCTGCTCTACCGCATGGAGCGCATCGCGCAGCTAGGCGGCTTTGATCTGGATAATCCTGAGACGCGCCTTGCCGTGCATTTAGCGCTCAAAATTCGCCGCCTCCTGCAGGGCTAAGCCAGCACCAGCGAGTCGCCTTCAGCGCGCCAATTGGCGATGCGCAGCAGGCCTGGCTTGCCATCACGGCGCACCAGCAAGATGACCACTGGCAGGCGATCCAGCAGGCCGCTATGGATGACCGCTTGATCGATGTTTGGCACAGCGCGTCGGACTGCCATGCTGAAGGCTGTGCGCAAGCGCAAGGGATCGGTTGCGGCGCGGAATGCCCATAGCAGGCGTGGCGCGCGCGCGCCTAGATCGCTAGTCAGCGCTTCCCACATCGCCTCAGACTCATCGAAGCGAATTTCGTCGGCGATCAGCCAGCCGCCGCTCTCAGCCACCAGCTGACGCGCCTCGCTCAAGCGCGCGGCAAAAGTCGCGCCTTGAGCATTAGCGATCTGGGCAGGCAGGATCAGCTCGTTGGCGCGCTGCGCAGCTGCATGTGCACCGTCTTGCGCGGCGACCAAGGGCACGAGCGCCTGCAGCAGCGTCGTCTTGCCGCTCTCGACATCGCCTGCCAACATCATGCCGCGCCGCTCAGCAATGGCGCGCTCAAGCGCTGCAGCCTGCTCGGCGCTCAGGAAACCTGATGCTATTAGGTCCGAGAGATGGCGCGGCTGGCTTGGATGCAGGCGAATGCTGGCTTGTACGGTCGGGCTGATTGGCGGCATAGTGATGATCAGGCGCGCAGGGCGCTCGGCAAGGCGCGTGCCAACCTCGATCAAAGGCTCGCCGCTGTAGAGACGCTCGCCTGTGGCGATCAGCGCACGGCGCAAGACGCGCTCTAGCTGCGAATCGTCGCGGAAGCGCACCTGGCTCAGCGCTTTTTGCGCGCCACGCCGCGCGTAGATCCGATCAGGCGCTGCGATCTCGATCTCGCTGACCTCAGGATCGCGCAGCAGCGGATGAAGCGCGCCAAGCAGGAAAAGATCGTTATAGGCGACTTCGAGCACGCGCAGCCGATCCTCGCGCGAGAGACGAATACCTTCGACCGTCAGCACATATTCGACGATCTCGACCAAGATGCGCCGCCATTCAGCCGAGTCAGTCTCAGTCAGGATATCAGGGCGCGTTTCCGTCTCAGCCACGAATTGATCAGTCACGCGCTCCAGCACGCCCGCTAACGAGACGCCGCGCGCGCTCAGCAGCTCAGGTTGCCCATCATGATCGTCCAGGTTATAGCAAGACATCTCCTACTCCGTTTTTGGTGCGCCATAGCGCGCTAAGAAATCTGAGATGACGTAGCCGTAGGCAGATTCGAGCAAATTCGTGCCAAAGTTGATCAGCTTCTCGCGCAGCCAAGTGCCGCCAATAGCTTCGTAGAAGGCGCGCGCCCTGCGATTCTCGCTCAGCACCCAGATGAGCATGTGCGTGTGCCCTTCAGCAGCGAAGCGCTCTGCCAGCGCTGCCACCAAGCGCACGCCGATGCCACGCCGCTGATAAGCCTCCCGCACGTAAAGCGCGTAGACTTCCGCTGTGTAAGGCGCATCTTCTGTGCGTGCAAGGCCGCCGCTGGCAAAAGCGACGATCTGAGCGTCCACTTCCGCCACGAAGACGTGCTGCGGCGCTTGAGCGTTGCTCAGGCGCGCACGCCAGACCTGCTCGCGCTCTTTGTAGTCAAACTGATCTAAAAAGCCAGCAGGCACCAGCGGCGTATAAGTGCTGCGCCAGGTATCCAGCTGAACCATGCCGATGTTGCGCGCATCGGCCAATTTCGCAGGGCGAATCAAGGCGCTCATTTTTCAATCCACCACCAGCGCTTGCTCAGGCGCTGCCTTCGGACGCATGGCGCGGACTTCGGCGCGGCTGGCGATGAAAAGTGCCGCCAAAATCACAGCGCTGCCGACGAGTTGCAAAGGCTGTGGCAATTCGTTCAGCAAGAAGATGGCGAAGATCGTGCTGAGAATCGGCTCGCCTAGCACGACCAGGCTCACAAAGGCTGCTGAGAGATAGCCCAGCGCGTAGTTGAAGGATGAATGCCCGATCAGCTGTGGAAAGATCGCCACTAACGTCATCCAAAAGAAAGCCTCTGCTGAGAGCGCTGGCACAGCCGCGCCCTGCCCTGAGATCAAGGTGACTGCAGTCAGCGTGATCGCTGCGCTGCCATAGACTATCCAAATGTATGGCAAAGCTTTCAGCTCAGCGCGCAGCTTGCGCCCGATGATGTAGTAAACAGCTACGGCCACAGCGCCCAAGAATGAGAGCAGCGCGCCGAGCAAGGGCGCATCTTGGCGCGGCGCGCTGCCAGCATCGCCGCTGAAGCTGATGATCACGCCGCCGATGATGGCGAGGAAGATCGCGCCCAGTGTCTGCGCGCTCAGCCGCTCGCGCAGCAAGAGCGGCGTCAAGAAAGCGACGATCAAGGGATTGGTCGTGACTAGCGTCGCGCTGATCAGCACCGAAGTGTATTCCAGCGATGTGATCCAGGTGCCGAAATGCGCCGCCAAGAAGACGCCTGAGATGACCATCAGGCCGAGCTGCGGCACCTTTAGCGCGCGCAGCTCGGCGCTGTGCCGCGCCCAGACAAACGGCGTCAGGATCAGCACGGCAACTGTCACCCGCCACGCCGCGATCAGCAACGATGGCGCGCTCTCAGCCTGCGCAAAACGAATCAGAATTGAAGAAGACGAAGCTGCCAGCAAGCCAATGGCAAGCGCCGCAAACGGACGCCAAGTCACGCTCTTATCAGCCAAGATATCGCCTCGCAATGCTCAAATTGGCAAAAATGCCTCGACTCGGTTAAAGTCTTATCCAGTGTGCAGGCGTGATCCTACCACTGCAGGCGTGCCCCCTGCAACACGCTTGCTGAGCCTTACGCTTTTCCAAAGATAGGAGCGATACCTATGCCAAAATTCGAGCTACCACCTTTGCCATATCCATCAAACGCGCTGGAGCCGCACATTGACGCTCAGACAATGGAGATTCATCACGGCAAGCACCATGCTGCCTATGTGAATAATCTGAATGCCGCGCTGGAGAAGTATCCGCAATTCTTCGAGATGACGCCCGAGCAGATCATCAAGGATTTGGCCTCAGTGCCTGAAGAGGTGCGCCAAGCCGTGCGCAACAACGGCGGCGGTCATGTGAACCACACCATGTTCTGGCAGATCATGTCTGCCAATGGCGGCGGCGCGCCAACAGGTGACCTGGCAGCCGCTATCGATGCCGCCTTCGGCAGCTTTGAGAACTTCAAGGCGGAGTTCAAGAAAGCGGCCCTCGGGCGCTTTGGCTCGGGCTGGGCATGGCTGATCGTGGATAACGGCGCGCTCAAGATCGTCTCCACGCCTAATCAAGATAATCCGATCATGGATCAGCCGCATGTCGTGCCGATCCTCGGCTTGGACGTCTGGGAACACGCCTACTACCTGAAGTATCAGAATCGCCGCCCAGATTACGTGGACGCTTGGTGGAACGTTGTGGACTGGAATGCAGTGGCGGCGCGGTACGCAGCTGCCAAGTAAGGCGCGCTGAACGCGGCGCATAAGCAATTTGAATGGCAGGGCAGGTGTAAAGCCTGCTCTGCGCGTGCTAGAATGCAACCATAGCCGATCCAGCTACTTAAAAAATCAGGAGCAACTTGAGATATGACTTTCCGCATCGAAAAAGACTCGCTGGGCGAGCTGCAAGTGCCTGCCAACGCTTACTATGGCGTCCAGACGCAGCGCGCCGTGCAAAATTTTCCCGTCAGTGGCCTGAAGCCGTATCCTGCCTTCATTTGGTCGATGGCGGCGATCAAGCGTGCCGCGGCCAATGTCAACAGCGCGCTAGGCCTGCTCGATCCGCGTTTAGCAGCTGCTATTGATCAGGCTGCAGCCGAGATCATGGAAGGCAAACTACACGACCAGTTCGTGGTCGATCCCTTCCAAGCCGGCGCTGGTACTAGCCACAACATGAATACCAACGAAGTCATTGCCGCGCGCGCCAACGAGATTCTCGGCTATCCGCTCAGCGCACCTGCCAAAGATAAGCCGATCCGCTCTAATGATCACGTCAACATGGCGCAAAGCACTAACGACACTATCCCGACCGCCATTCGGCTCGGTGCCTTGTGGCGCCTGAACGAGCTGGTACAGACCTTGCGCGCTCTGCAAGAGGTGTTGCGCCAAAAGGCTGTCGAGTTCGATGACATCGTCAAAAGCGGCCGCACGCACTTGCAGGATGCTGTGCCGATCCGCATGGGACAGGAATTTGGCGGCTATGCCAAGACTATTGAGCGCAATATTGAGAAAATTCTCGTGGCTGCCGAAGGCTTAAAGCGGCTCGGCATTGGCGGCACGGCCACAGGCACAGGCTTGAACGCGCATCCCGAATACCACGCGCGCATGGTCAAGCGCCTGAGCGAATTCTTGGGCATGGAACTCTACACTAGCGACGATCTCTTTGAGAGCATGGCGAGCATGCAGGATGCCGTCTTTTTCAGCGGCGCGCTGCGCACAGCCGCTCAGGACTTGATCCGAATCGCCAATGATTTCCGCTTGCTCAGCTCAGGGCCTGCCACAGGCTTGGATGAGATTCGCCTGCCAGCTGTGCAGCCTGGCTCTTCAATCATGCCTGGCAAGGTCAATCCTGTGCTGGCAGAGATGTTGAACATGGCGATGTTCTACGTGCTCGGCCACGATACCACCATCGTCTATGCAGCGCAGGCAGGCCAATTGCAGCTGAACGTGATGATGCCGATCATCGCCCACTGCCTGTTTGAAGAGATGCACGTGATGATCGGCGCTGTGCGCGCCTTCACCGATAAAGCTGTGCGCGGCATCACGGCTAACCGCGAAAAAGCCGCTGGTTGGCTCGCTAAGAACGCTATCCTGGCCACAGCGCTCAATCCGATCATCGGTTATGAGAAAGGCGCTGAAGTCGTCAAGAAGGCAATGGCTGAGAACAAGAGCATCATCGACGTGGTCGTTGAGCTCGGCTATATGACGCGCGAAGCGGCTGAAAAAGCCCTAGACGCACGCGCCATGACCTATGGCGGCCTGACCGATACGCCTGCAGCAGGCTAAGCCGAGCGTCATGCCGCGCGATGCCAGAAGGGCAGCTTCCGAAGCTGCCCTTCTGCTTTTTGACCACAGCGCGGCGCCATGACGCCCTTGCCTGGAAAATATGCTACAATCTCGATTAGCTTAACGCGCTATGAGATGGATACGCGCATGAGAAAGCTCAAAAATTACGTCATTCAGGATACGCGCCATATTTTACCATTCAATCAGCCCGCCCGTGAGCTGAACGTGCTGAACAAACCGCTCTGGCTGGCTCAGCGCGATGCCCTGGCGCCTTATTGCGAGCCTGAAATCACAGTCGGCGCGCTCAGCGATATTCCGCCAGGCGCCGAAGAGACGCTGATCTATCGCGATAACTTGTATTTCGATCCTGAATATATCAGCGCCTTCATCGCACAAGCGCGCAAACTCGGCGTGCCCTGCCGCGCTGCCTTCAAGCCCAGCGACAAAGCGCTAGTGACTTATGCCGTGCCGTTGGCGCGTTGCGTCCAGCACGTTCACAAGCGCGGCGCTGATGGCAAGATCGTCCGTGATGGGCGCGGCCGCGAGGAGATCGATCACTACGAATTCGACCTGTGGTACTATCCGCGCGGCTATGATCCGAGCCTGAACGCGGCGCCGCTCTACATCGAGACCCAATGGGACGAGGTCGGCTTCTATTCTGTGCCTGACTACATGTCCGACCGCGGCGATTTGGTGCATTACGTGACGCAGCGCAGCATCATCAGCATCGAGAACTGGGTGCATATCTTCTTCGCTAACGTCCCGCTCGGCATTTTCTCGCTCGGCAAGCGCTTTGAGAATCGGATCATCCCGATGAAAGGCAAGGGACGCAACCCTGATTACAGCAACTTCACCTTGCTGGGCGTCCTGCTGCGCGCCTTGATCGAGCAGAAGCACGTGCTGGAATGCTCAGCGCTGGTGCATGTTGGCAAGAACACGCGCATCGATCCATCAGCTGTGATTCACGGGCCTGCCTGGATCGGCAGCGATTGCACCATAGGCCCAGGCGTGGTCATCCAGAACTGCTACATCGGCGACCGCGTCAACATCGATCAAGGCGCGCAATTGATGCTGAGCGTGGTCGGCGATAATTGCTTCTTGCCCTTCCGCGCTGCGCTCTACCTAACTGTGCTGATGGAGCACTGCATCGTGGCTCAGAATACTTGCTTGCAAATGTGCGTGATCGGGCGCGGCAGCTTCATTGGCGCTGGCAGCACCTTCACCGACTTCAACCTTTTGCCTAAAGCGATCGAAGTGGACGCCATTGACGGCAGGCGCGAGAAGATCGGGCAGAAAGTGCTGGGCAGCTGCGTTGGCAACAACTGCCGCATTGGCTCGGGCATGGTGGTTTATCCCGCGCGCATGATTGAATCGGACACTGTGCTGTTCGCCAAGCCCGATCGGCGCATCTTGCGCAAGAACATCAGCTTTGAAGAAAGCGATCATCATGGCTTGCGTGGCGAGATCGCGGCCCTGCATCGCCAGAAATTCCCGCGCGCTATCGAGCGACAAGATGAGACCAGCTTCTTGGAAGAATGGGAATGAGCCATGCTCTCCGAACCTATCACAGATACCTTTGCCTTCATCATCCATCCGATTCATCCCAAGCGCGATGTCAGCCGCAAGTTTCCGCTTTTGGGCAAACTGCTGACCGAAAAACAGGTCGATTTTCTCTCGGCTTATTTCCCGCCTGTCTATATCTCAGAGATCACAGGGGCGCGCAGCGCCGCCACTGGGCGCGAGATCAAAGGCTGGTTCATTGCTTGCCCGTTCACGCCGAAGCGCATGCTGGAATTGCCTGTGCAGCACGTCTACGCCAAGATCACAGCGGCTGTGCGCAAGGCCGAGAAGCTCGGCGCCAAGATCGTCGGCTTGGGCGCCTTCACCAGCGTGGTCGGCGATGCGGGCCGCACGATTGCTGAGCGCTGCGAGGTGCCAGTGACTACAGGCGATAGCTATACCATTGCCATAGCCGTCGAGGCGGTTCGCCAAGCAGCTGCACAGATGCATATCGCGCTAGAGACAGCGAAGGCGGCTGTGGTCGGCGCGACAGGCGCCATTGGCAGCGTCTGTGCTGAAATTTTGGCAGCCGACGTGCCAGAGCTGGTGCTAGTTGGCAGGCGCGAGGCAGCTTTAGCTGAGGTGCGCGAGCGCTGCGAAGGCAAAGCCGCGCAGGTGACGATCAGCACCGATCTACAAGCGATCTATGACGCTGATCTGATCTTGACTGTGACCAGCGCTATAGACGCGGTGATCTTTCCACAGCATTTGAAGCCTGGCGCTGTAGTCTGCGATGTAGCCCGTCCACGCGACGTCTCAGCGCGTGTGGCCCAAGAGCGCGATGATGTCCTGGTTATCGAAGGCGGCATGGTCGAGGTGCCTGGCGCAGTGGATTTCCACTTTGACTTCGGTTTTCCGAGGGGCAAGGCCTTCGCTTGCATGGCGGAGACCATGGCCTTGGCAATGGAGCAGCGCTACGAGGATTACAGCATTGGCAAGGCGCTCACAGCCTCACAAGCCTATGAGATCGCGGCTATTGCAGCCAAGCACGGCTTCCGCTTGGCCGGCTTCCGCAGTTTTGAGCGCGCTGTGACAGAAGAACAGATTCTTCGCGTGCTGGAGCGGGCGCGTATCAATCGGCGGCATTGGTCGCCGCTGGGCGCCTGAGACGACGCAAAGCTCAGCGCGATCCTGACAAAATTTACATAATTTTTTGCATGCTCTTACAAATTCTTCACGCAGGAATGCTTGTCAAAGGCGCTGAGTAGTTCTAAACTGCACTTTGTGTCGTCATATGTGAGAGTCAGGTCAATGGGATGCCTCGCTTCGATTTTCCGAACGATAATTCTCGTTGTGCTCCAGACAATCATTATGCGACAGTGCAACGCATCCTTGACCGCTTGCGTATATAGCGAAGGGTGCTGAACGCACTATGGCTCGTTGTTTCAGACGATAGGAGTTCGATAGATGAAAAGCTCGTTCTACAAGTTAGTGATGCTGGCCTTGGTCGGCTTGCTGGCCTTCGTGCCTGCCCTAGCCGTCTCAGCGCAGGATTGCCCATCGGGCATCAGTGCCAGCGACTGCGCCTTGATCGCCTCTGCCACAGGCGAGAACGCCGCCAAGCTCACATCATTCGCAATGGACTTCACAGTAGATGCCGTCATCAAGGGCGTGGAAGCCAATGATGTGACCTTGTCCGTGAAGGGCAACGGCGGCATTGATATCAGCAAGATCAACCCAGCAGCGACTGATCCAGCAGAGATTCTCGCAGGCTTGGTCTTAGGCGTAGCAATGAGCGGTTCGCTGAAGGGCACTACTGACGATCAGTCGGGCGAAATAGAGCTGCGCATTGTGAACGGCCTGAGCTATCTCAGGATACCTGAGATACCTGATGGCAACTGGGTGAAGATCGATTTGTTGAGTTCGATCTTAACCCAACAGAGCCTTGGCTTGGGCGCAGCTCAGGGCGGCAATATGGACGACATCGGCGGCCTGCTGGGCAACTTGAATAACCCTGCTTTGGCAGGTCTGTTCGGCGCCATTCAGACTGTCTACACGGCCAGTGACGGCCCGACTATTGAAGTCAGCACGCGCGCCATCACAGCTACAACCGATCTGAAGCCGTTCCTGCAGGCGTTAGCCGATCCGAACGTCTCAGAGGCGCTCTCGCAATTCTTTCCACAAGACGATCCGGACACAGCCCAGATTCGCAGCTTTTTGCCACTGCTTGGCTTGCTCTTCACCAAAGCGACAATTGTCTCCACGCAATACTACGGCACTGATGGCACTTTCCGCGGCTTCAAGCTCGAGCTAGCGTTGGCGGTAGATGGCCAGATGGCCGCCATGCTGACAGGCTCGCCCAACAACGTTGATGTGCGCTTCACGCTCGATGTGCGCCTGAGCAAGCTCGGCGAGCCATATACAGTCGAAGTGCCTGCTGTCATCAACTAATCCACGCCTTTTGTTCGTGCAGCGCAGCAAGCGCGGAAGCGTCGTCCGCGCTTGCTGTGTTCAGTAGAAAGTGAATTCATGTGCTATAATCGCTCTAACTTTTATGGAGATGCAAGCCTATGCCCTTGCGAAGGCGTCTGCTGATTTACCTGCTACTCATGGCAATTGTGCCGATGCTGCTAGTGACCCTGACAGCCTCCGTCATCACTACCAACAACCTGCTTCGGCTCGAGCGCGCCATCCTTGAAGAGAACGCCGACGCCATGCGCCGCCTTTTGGAGGATATCGAGCTTGGCATCGCGCGCACCGTCATAGACTACGCCAACTGGGACGAATTGCACGCCCAAGCCGCGACCGATACGCCCGATCCGCGCTGGATCGGCGTTTATCTCGATCCTGCCTCTGAGCTCTCGCTGCCCAGCATCTTCGGCTTCGAAATCGTCGGCCTTTATAACGCCAATCAGCGCTTGAATTATTCGCTCGGCAACGCCGAGGCAGTTGTGCAGCAGCTCGGCGATCAGTTCCCTGCGTTGCCTAATCAGCGCACGCCCATGACGCGCCTGCTAGTCATCGACGGCAACATTTACCTCGTCGCCTTGACAGCTATTCGCAAGGGCAATGGCAGCGATCCCAACGGCGTGCTGATCGTCGGTAGGCAGCTGCGCCTTGAAGATGCCGAGAAATTCCGCGCCTTGCTCGGCGCCGAAGTCGCTTTTTATTATCACGAGAAGCCGATCACGGCCACTGAAGCCTTCGTGCCCGATCTGAGCCGCGCTAACCTGCGCGCGGCCGCACAAGGCCAGCTGATCCTCGATCAGAGCCGAGCCGATCGTGCGCTGATCTACAAACCAATTTCACTTGAACGCGCCGAAGACGACGCACTCGTGATCGTCCTGCAGCGCTCGCGCCAAGCCTTGCTCACAGCCCGCCAAAGCGCCCTGCAATCTCTCATCTTCTGGCTAGTAGTCGTCAGCTTCGCCGCCACTCTGACCGCTACTGCGCTTGGCAGGCCGATTGTGCGCACGCTAGGCCAGATGGTCGCTAGCGCCGACCAGATCGCCGCTGGCGATTATAGCCGCCGCATGCCTTTGCCCGCGCGCCGCGATGAACTCTATCAAATGGCCGACGCCTTCAACCAAATGACCGACCGCCTCGTGCGCAATATCGAAATCCTGCAGGCCAAAATGCGCGAGCTAGACGCCAAGAACGCCGAATTGATCCAAGCTAACGCTGCTGCCAACGAAGCCGTGCGCACTGAGCGCGATTTCATCGCCTCAATGTCACATGAGCTGCGCACACCGCTGACCGCGATCATCGGCTACAGCGATATGCTGCTGATGAACATGTTCGGCGAGCTGCCCGAACGTCAACGCCAACGCCTTCAGATCATCCGCGATAACAGCATGCGCTTGCTCGCCCTGATCAACGATCTGCTCGATCTCTCGCGCATTCAAGCAGGCAAAATGACGCTCAACGTCGCGCCTTTTGCGCCCGCGGCCATGCTCGAGCGCACCGCAACCGAGCTGCACGTCCTGGCGCAGAAAAATGGACTGCGCTTCGTCAAAGAGATCGATCCTAACTTGCCGCCACGGCTCCTAGGCGATGAGAAGCGCCTGCAGCAGATCGTCACCAACTTGCTCAGCAATGCCTTCAAATTCACCAAAGCAGGCGAAGTGCGCCTGCGCGCTCATGCCAATTTCGCCGCCCAGATGTGGACGATCAGCGTCTCTGATACAGGCGAAGGCATCCCGCCTGAAGCGCTGCAGACGATCTTCGAAAAGTACCAGCAAATTCAATCCGATATGCAGCGCGGCGTGACGGGTACAGGCCTTGGCTTGCCGATCACGCGCGATTTGGTAGAGTTAATGGGAGGTATGATCACGGTTAAAAGCGCTGTTGGCGAAGGCAGCACTTTCACCATCAGCTTGCCTATGATCATGCCGCAAACGCTCGATCCGCTGCTCTCCACAACAAAGGTGCAATGATCTATGACTGACTGGCAAAATATTGCCACTTGGCGCGTGCTGATCGTGGACGACGAGACCGCCAACCGCGAAGTCTTTGCCGAGATGCTCCAATTCTTCGGCGCGCAGGTGACTATGGCCGCCAACGGCCTTGAAGCCCTCGATCACGCTCGCCAAAGTCCGCCAACCATCATCCTGACCGACTTGGCCATGCCCAAGATGGACGGCTGGCAGATGCTGCGCTCTTTGCGCGCCGATCCCAAGCTGCGCCACATCCCCGTCTTGG